>WLFB01000003.1 GCA_009703975.1 Actinomycetota bacterium
ATATACGACGCGATATCTACGAGTCGATTTGAATATCCCCACTCATTGTCGTACCAACCCAACACTTTGACAAGCGAACCCATGCTCATCGTCAAATCACTGTCAAACACGCAACTATGCGGGTTTGTAACCACATCGCTAGAGACAATTGGGTCAACGCAATACTCAAGGATATTTTTAAGAGGCCCGGAAGCAGCAGCTTTGAACGCAGCCTTAATTTCATCCACCGAAGCAGGCTTCTTCAAATTGGCTACTAAATCAGTGATTGAACCAGTTGGCACCGGCACTCGAAGTGAAGTGCCGTCGAGTTTGCCTTTCATTGATTGCATCACAAGACTTGTTGCTCGAGCAGCACCTGTGCTCGTTGGAATGATATTTATGGCGGCGGCACGTGCGCGTCGTAGATCACTGTGTGGACCATCAACTAATGATTGGTCTCCGGTGTAGGCATGAATTGTTGTCATTAAGCCATTCTCGACACCGAATGCATCATCTAAGACTTTGACCATTGGCACAAAACAATTAGTCGTGCAACTTGCATTCGAAACAACTTTATGATTTTTAGGGTCAAAGTCTTGATGATTTACGCCATACACAAAAGTTGCATCAGCATTAGTCGCCGGTGCAGAAATAATTACACATGGTGCGCCTGCTTCTAAGTGAGCCGCGGCTTTGTCGCGATCTGTGAAAAAACCTGTTGACTCAATCACAAGATCAACGCCAAGACTGCCCCAACCTAAATCTTTCGGGTCACGCTGCGACAAAACTTTAAGCAATTTGCCATCAATATTGATTCCGTCATCCGTTGCAGAAATCTCGTTTGGCAAAACTCCCAGCACTGAGTCGTACTTGAGCAAATGCGCCATCGTCTTAAGCGAACCGAGATCATTAACTGCAACTATTTCAATATCTGCGCCTGATTGCTGAATCGCCCTGTAAAAATTTCTGCCAATTCTTCCAAAACCGTTAATTCCAACTCTGATTGTCATGCCTAAACCTTAGTGCCCCGAGTCGTCTCGCAGAATGTCACGATGAGTAATTCTGGGTTGTTGACCATTGTCAACAAGCCACAGAGCGATTTGCTCGGCAATCACTACCGATCGATGATGTCCACCAGTACACCCGATGGCGATAGTCAAATAACTCTTGCCTTCTGCTTTATATGCGGGTAACAGTAACTTCAGCATGTTGAACAACTCGGAAAGAAACTTGTGCGAGAGATCTTGTGACATCACGTATGCACTAACGGCTGAATCAAGACCAGTGAGTGGTCGAAGTTTCTCATCCCAATGAGGGTTCGGCAGAAAGCGCACATCGAAAACGAGGTCAACGTCGGTCGGTAATCCGTGTTTATATCCAAACGAAACCAATGACACTTGCATTGTGTCAACCTGCTGATCACCAGAAAATAACTCACCGATTTTTGATTTAAGTTGATGCACTGTCAAATTCGTAGTGTCAATAACTAAATCAGCTTCGCCTTTAACGGCTTCTAACAACACACGCTCTTGGGCTATCGCTTGTTCAACACCCAATTTCTCATCAGCCAAAGGATGCTTACGACGCGTTGCGCCATATCGCTTAACAAGTTCAGCTGTTGTCGCGTCCAGATACAACAATCGCACACGATGTGAACTCGTTCGTAGATTCTTGAGTACATCAATGATTCCGCGTTGCGCAGTCGGCGTGCCGACAACAAGTGCAAGTTTCGAAAGCTTTGACCCGACCGAAGCAATTTCTACTACTTTGTCGATTAGTTCAGTCGGCATGTTGTCGACAACAAACCAACCCAAATCCTCCAAGTCATCAGCCGCTAATGACCGACCCGCACCCGACAGACCAGCAATCAACAAAATATCAGCCACTAATTTAAGACTATCTTTTTCTCACGAATGAAACCGTTGATAAACAGCAATCGCTACAGGTTCGGGTAGCCATGTCAAAAGTGCAAGATCTTCAAGAGTTGCATTCTTAACTGCGGTGACGCTTCCCAATGCTTTAATCAGTTTGGCTGCCCGAGCCGCACCAAGACCATTAATGCCATCTAGCGAGCTAGTTGTCATCGCCTTTCCTCTTAACTCACGGTGAAATCTGTTGGCGAAACGATGCGCCTCGTCACGAATTACCTGCAACATGAATAAGGCATCACTGCCTCGTGGTACTTCAACTGGTTTAGAACTGCCAGGAATAAATACTTCTTCGAAACGTTTAGCGAGAGAAGCTACGGGTATTTCATTTTCTAAACCCAATTCACGAACAACTTGCTCGGCAACACCGAGTTGACCTTTGCCACCATCGACCAAAAGCAACTGCGGTGCGTACGAGAACTTACCTGGTCGTTCGCCGCGCTCATTGACTGGTTGATCGCGCTCGGCGATATATGCGGTAAGTCGCCGAGTTAGAACTTCACGCATCGCCGCATAATCATCGTTGCCAGGAACGTTCTTGATTTTGAAACGTCGATATTCACGCTTCATTGGTAAACCATCTTCCAGAACCACCATTGAACCAACATAATTTGTGCCCTGCAGATGAGCCATGTCATAGCACTCGATACGTAATGGAGCCTCGGGCAAGTTCAAAAGGTCTTGTAACTCGGTGAGTGCACGCGATCTAGCGGTGTGGTCTGACGCGCGGCGCATTCGATGTCGATCGAGTTCTTGTCGAGCATTCTTGGTCACCAGTTCGTGAAGTTCGCGCTTATCACCACGTTGCGGCACTCGAATTTCAACCGAAGAGTCTCTCAATGAACTCAACCATTGTTCGAGAACCGTTACTTCTTCTGGCTCTACAGGTACGAGCACGATCTTAGGGATACCCAGTACGGGTGATTCGTCATACAATCGTTCGATGATTCGACCCGACAAACCTGCAGTGGTAACTTCTTCAACTTTGTCAACTACAAAACCTTTTCGACCAACGACTCGACCTTTGCGAACATAAAAAACTTGAACGGCGGCTTCAAATTCGTCCTCCGCGACACCAATGACATCTAAATCTTCATCACGCTCGCCCACCATTTGCTGTCGTTCAAGTGCAAGATTTATGGCTTCGCGCTGGTCGCGTAATCGTGCCGCTTTTTCAAACTCTTGAGTTTTTGATGCCGCTGCCATCTCTGTTTCTAAACGTAAGCAGACCTCATCACTCTCGCCATCCATGACATCTAGAAAATCTTTAACGTGGGCTGCATACTTTTCTACACTGACATTGCCGACACACGGCCCTGAGCATTTCTCAATATGAAACAACAAACAAGGCCGCCCGAGTCGTTCGTGTTGCTTAAAAGTTGCTGGCGAACAAGTCCGAACTGGAAACGTCCTGAGCAGTAGGTCCAAAGTCTCATGTATCGCCCAAGGGTGTGGATACGGTCCAAAATATCGAGTGCCTTTTCGCTTTCTTCCACGCATAACCATTGCTCGCGGCCACTGCTCATCAATAGTCACCGCCAAAAATGGATAACTTTTGTCATCACGTAATCGAATGTTAAAACGTGGCCCGTACCTGTTAATCAAACTATGTTCAAGTATTAATGCTTCGATTTCGTTGCGAACTTCAATCCATTCGACACTTGCTGCTGTCGTGACCATATTTAGAGTTCGTGGATGCAATGTTTCGGCGCTTGCGAAATAACTATTCAATCTTGACCGTAAATTATTTGCTTTGCCAACATAGATCACTCGACCATGAGCGTCTTTAAATTGATACGAGCCAGGCTGATCCGGAATAACTCCGCTGGGTCGTTGCACTTTTGAACCCGACTTACTTTTTCTTAAGAATCGTTTTACTAGTCTTCACAACTTTGGGAGTTTTTTTAGCAGGTGTTGTCTTAGACCTTTTGGTCGCTTTTACGATCGGCACCTTGTTCGATGGTTCTATTTGAAGCATCGATGACAAATAACGACCCGTATGCGATGCTTCGATAGTTGCCACAACTTCTGGTGAACCCTCTGCCACAACGGTGCCACCACCATTGCCACCCTCAGGGCCGAGATCAATTACCCAGTCTGCTGTCTTAATAACATCAAGGTTGTGCTCAATAACTAGCACCGTATTTCCTTGGTCAACTAGACGCGCAAGAACAATAAGTAGTCTACGCACATCCTCGAAATGCAAACCAGTAGTCGGTTCATCGAGCAAATAAATCGTGTGACCCGTGCTTCGTTTCGAAAGCTCGCTTGCAAGTTTCACACGTTGTGCTTCGCCGCCAGAAAGTGTCGGCGCAGATTGCCCGAGCCGAACATATCCAAGACCGACATCAACAAAAGTTTGCATATGTCGAGAAATTCTTGGTTGGTTAGCGAAAAAATCAACTGCGTCTGAAACAGGCATATCTAAAATGTCAGCAATATTCTTGCCTTTGAAAGTTATATCGAGTGTGTCGCGGTTATATCTTGCACCTTTACAAACCTCGCACGGTACGAAAACATCAGGCAAGAAATGCATTTCGATCTTGATAGTTCCGTCACCACTACAAGCTTCACATCGACCACCCGGAACGTTAAAACTAAATCGACCGGGCATATAACCACGTACTTTTGCTTCCGGCGTTGAGGCGAATAATTTTCGAATGTCATCAAACACACCCGTATATGTCGCAGGGTTTGATCTTGGCGTACGACCAATCGGAGATTGATCCATGTCAATTACTTTGTCGAGGTGCTGTATTCCGTCAACTCCCGTGTGTCGTCCTGGCGCTTCCTTCGATTTATAAATCTTCTGCATCAACGAAGGCAGTAAAATATCTCTAATTAGCGTGCTTTTGCCGCTACCAGATACGCCAGTGACGGCGACGAAACATCCAAGTGGAATCTTTACGGTCAAGTTTTTCAAATTGTGCTCGCGTGCACCTCTGATCGTAAGAAAATCTTTGTCGGGTTGCCGACGCATCGCAGGTATTTCAACACGACGAGCACCAACAAGATACTGACCGGTTATTGATTCCTTTACTTTTAATACACCATTGACTGGTCCGCTGTATACGACTTGACCACCGTGCTCGCCAGCGCCTGGGCCAATGTCTACTAACCAATCACAAGACCGAATTGTGTCTTCGTCGTGCTCTACGACAATGACTGTGTTGCCTAAGTCTCTAAGTCGTTGGAGCGTTTCAATTAATCGGTGGTTGTCGCGCTGGTGCAAACCAATACTCGGCTCGTCGAGAACATAAAGTGTGCCAACCAAGCCTGAACCTATTTGACTAGCCAACCGAATTCGTTGCGCCTCACCGCCAGCGAGGGTGGCTGCTGCACGAGACAAAGTTAAATAGTCAAGCCCGACATCTAGAAGAAACCCGAGCCGTGCGTTAATCTCTTTCGTAATTCGCTCAGCAATCATCGTGTCACGATCTGATAATTTGAAATCAGATAAAAACTTCGCAGACTCGCCGATTGACATACTGCAAACATCAGAAATATGCTTTCCGTCAACTAGAACTGCCAGCGAAGATGGTTTCAGCCGTGCGCCTTTACATTTTGGGCAAGGTACTTCGCGCATATAACTTTCAAATTGTTCGCGTGCAGAATCACTCTCAGAACTCTCATGTCGTCTTTTTATCCACGGGATGACGCCCTCGTATGACGTGCTGTACTCACGAGTGCGCCCGTAACGATTGCGATATTTGACCATCATGTTGTCATCGACACCGTTCATCACGATCTTTTGCGTTTTTGCTGACAATTTCGACCAACTCTTATCGAGGTCAATCTCAAAGCGGTCAGCTACAGCCTCAAGCATTCGCGTGAAATATTGGGTGTGAGCTGATCTCCAGGGTGCGATTGCACCTTCGCTGATACTTAAATTCGGATCGGGTACAACCAATTCAACGTCCACTTCATATTTCGTGCCGAGACCTAGACAGGTTTCACAAGCACCGAACGGTGAATTGAATGAAAAATTCCTAGGTGCTAGTTCTTCAAAACTGGCACCACATTTTGGACAGGCCAAGTGCTGGCTAACGGTTATTGGCTCTTCACCCTCGCCCAGGTCAATCTCAGCGACACCATCCGCCAATCGAAGTGCTGTTTCAAGTGAGTCGGTGAGTCTGCGAGTAATTCCGTCTTTGCGAACCAAGCGGTCGACAATAATGTCAATCTGATGTTGTTCATATTTTGCAAGTCGTTTATCTTTTTTAAGAAACTCACTGATCTCAACAACTTCACCGTCAACTCGCGCTCGCGAAAAACCTTGTGCCGCAAGTTCTTGTAGCAAGGTGTCATATTCACCTTTTCGACCACGAACGACAGGCGCAAGAACTTGAAATCTTGTGCCTTCTGGAAACTTTAAGATTCGATCAACTATCTGCTGCGGGGTCTGACGCGAAAGTTTCGTCATATCTTTCGGGCAATGTTGAACACCAATTCGCGCGTAGAGAAGTCGTAAATAGTCATAGACCTCAGTGATCGTGCCGACAGTTGATCTTGGGTTGCGAGATGATGACTTTTGATCAATTGAAATCGCAGGCGATAAACCATCAATCAAATCAACATCAGGTTTATCCATCTGACCTAAGAATTGACGCGCATATGAACTCAAAGATTCGACGTAGCGTCTTTGACCCTCGGCATAAATCGTGTCGAACGCCAAGCTTGACTTGCCCGAACCCGATAACCCAGTTAAAACGATCAACTTGTCGCGTGGTAACTCGACATTGATGTTTTTTAAATTGTGCTCACGAGCACCGCGTACAACTATCTGATTTGCCATCACAGGCAGGCTACAAACTGTTAATGCGCATCTCGTAGCTCGCGCTTTAATTCTTTAACTTCGTCGCGCAAACGGGCAGCGTATTCAAACTTCAATTCTTCAGCTGCCTGATTCATTTCTTCTTCAAGAGTCGCAATGAGACGAGCCAATTCACCATGTGGAAGTGCTCTCAATTCGCGCATCACTTTGTCGCGTTCGTGATCCTTACGCTTTCCTTTGCCCGGATAAGGCGCTCCGTTGGTACCGCTGGTCGCAGGCCTAAGTATTGACAATATGTCACCGATCGCCTTGCGCACGGTTTGCGGATTAATCCCATGTTTGAGGTTGTAGGCGATCTGTAATTCTCGCCGTCTAGATGTTTCGGAGATTGCGAACTCCATTGCCGGTGTGCGATTGTCGGCGTACATGATCACTTGACCGTCAACATTTCGCGCCGCGCGACCGATCATCTGAATAAGCGAAGTTTGGCTGCGGAGAAAACCTTGCTTGTCGGCATCCAAAATGGCAACCAGTGATACTTCTGGAAGGTCAAGACCTTCCCGTAATAGATTGATTCCAACCAAGACATCAAATTCACCAAGACGTAACGCACGCAAAATTTCGATTCTTTCAATGGTGTCAATATTCGAATGCAGGTAACGAACACGGAGACCTTGCTCGATTAAGTATTCTGAAAGATCTTCAGCCATCTTTTTAGTCAATGTTGTGACCAAAGTGCGATCACCTTGAGCAGTTTTAGATTTAATCATCTCGATCAAATCATCAATTTGACCGATTGTTGGTCGCACCATCACCTCGGGGTCTATCAACCCAGTTGGCCGAACAATCTGTTCAACAATTTGATCACTCAGAGATAGTTCAAATTTGGCCGGTGTTGCTGAGAGAAAAATACATTGGTTGAGTCTCTCTATTGTTTCTTCGAATTGCAGTGGTCGGTTATCCATCGCCGAGGGCAATCTGAATCCATGTTCAACGAGCGTTTGCTTTCGGCTTCGGTCGCCAGCGTACTGACCATGCAATTGCGGTATCGCAACATGGCTTTCGTCGATTACGAGCAAGAAATCTTTCGGGAAATAATCAAGCAACGTAAACGGCGGTTCACCAGACTTTCGACCATCAATGTGCATTGAATAGTTCTCGATTCCGTTGCAATAACCAACTTCTTTCATCATCTCAAGGTCAAACATCGTGCGCATTCGTATACGTTGCGCCTCAAGCAATTTATTTTCGGCTTCAAATATTTTTAGACGCTCGGCTAATTCAATTTCAATTTTCGCCATTGCGACACGCATTCGCTCTTCTCCAGCGACATAGTGAGTCGCAGGAAACACAACTACTTCAGTTAAATCGCGCAATGTCTCACCAGTAACTGGGTCAATCACGCTGATTCTTTCTACTGTGTCACCGAACATCTCGAATCTTGTAATCGTCTCTTCATATGCCGGGTGAACTTCGATTGTGTCACCACGCACTCTGAAATTTCCTCTGCCCAATGTGAGGTCATTTCTGTCATATTGCAAGCCAACAAGACGAGCCAAGATACTTCGCTGGTCGTAATCAACACCTACGTGTAGTTCGAGCAAATTACCACGGTATTCACCCGGATCACCCATGCCGTAGATGCAACTAACCGACGCCACAACAATTGTGTCGCGACGAGTTAAAAGTGCGGCAGTCGCTGAATGTCGCAACCGATCGATTTCGTCGTTGATTGACGAGTCTTTCTCAATAAACGTGTCGCTTGATGCAATATAAGCCTCTGGCTGGTAATAGTCGTAGTAACTAACGAAATACTCAACCCGATTATTCGGAAAAAACTCTCGCATCTCTTGCGCGAGTTGGGCCGCCAACGACTTGTTTGGCGCCAAGATTAAAGTCGGCCTTTGCACTTTTTCAATCGTCCACGCGATTGTCGCCGACTTACCGGAGCCTGTTATACCAAGAAGTGTTTGAAAGCGATCCCCTCTCTCAACACCCTCCGCGAGTTTCAGAATTGCTTCTGGTTGATCACCCGCAGGGGTAAACGGCGACTCAACGACAAATTTTCGATCACTCATTTGAGAGATGTAATCCAAGACCACGCGACATCAACCTGTATCGCTAGAGCATCGCGATCACCTGAATTGTCAACGACATGGTCTGCGATCGCGAGTCGTTGCTCACGAGTCGACTGTGCCGATACTCGGGCTTTGGCATCATCAATCGACATATTGCGTTGCGAAACAATGCGTTCGATTGCTGTTTGTGGGTCGAGATCTACGACCAACACCCCATCTAGTCCTTCACGTGGATTCTCAACAAGAAGTGGAATATCTAAAATCACGATTTTGTCCGTGGCACGATGACTCTCAACTCGCTCATTCATCACACGTCGAACAACCGGATGAATCAAAGAATTAAGTTTTTTAAGAAGATCAGCATCTTTGAATACTTCATTGGCAACAGCAGCACGATTTAGTGAACCGTCGGTTGCTACAACTTTTTCACCAAACATTTCGACCATACGTAGAAAGATCTCTCCGCCAGGCTGTTGCAATTCTCGAACGATCAAGTCAGCATCAACAATTACTGCACCACGCTTCTCTAAAAGACGCGAGACTTCAGATTTTCCACAACCGATACCGCCAGTGAGCCCAATGAGAATCATTTGAATCTCACCGTATCTAGACCAGTATCCGTGCCGCTAATTCAAGAGCCTGCGCTCGAGAATTAATCTGCGATTGGTTATTGAGGGGTTTCAGTAACAGGTGCCTCAGCGACTTCAACCGCTGGTGCATCTGTTGAAACAACTGCATTTGGATCAAAGAACTCAGCCCAAGCTGATTCACGAGTTGAATCGTCGCCGCTGACCCAGTTGCCTTGTTCATCAGTTTGAAACTGACCGCGATATTCTTCTGCCAATTCGCCACCCTCTGCGGCTTGCTTAATTGACAAACTGATTCGACGACGAGCCAGATCAAGATCAATAATTTTTACCCAGAGTTCTTCACCAGGTGTTACAACTTGTTCTGGTGCTTCAACATGGTGCGTTGACATCTCAGAGATGTGCACGAGGCCTTCGATGCCATCTCCAACTTGAACGAATCCACCAAACGGAACAAGTTTTGTGACTCGACCATAAACAAGTTGACCAACCTGGTGGCTCGACGCAAACTCTTGCCATGGATCTTGCTGAGTTGCCTTGAGTGAAAGGCTGATTCGGTCACGTTCACGATCGATCTCAAGTACCTTCACGGAGACCTCATCACCGATTTTTACAACTTCACTTGGATTGTCGACATGCTTCCACGACATTTCTGAGACGTGAATCAAACCATCCATGCCACCAAGATCAACGAACGCTCCGAAAGCAACGACACTTGATACACGACCGGTACGAACTTCACCAATCGTAAGATTCTCAAGGAAATCACTTTGTGTGCCCTTTTGACTCTGCTCTAATAGCGCGCGACGTGATAAAACGACATTGTTTCGTTGACGATCAAGTTCGAGAATCTTTGCCGTGATTCGTTGTCCAAGATAAGGCGCAAGATCGCGCACCCGACGCAACTCAACGAGCGATGCTGGCAAGAAACCGCGAAGACCAATATCTACGATTAGTCCACCCTTGACTGCTTCAATAACTACGCCTTCAACAGTTCCGTCGCTGTTCTTAACCTTTTCAATATCGCCCCACGCACGCTCGTATTGGGCACGTTTTTTGGAGAGAAGTAAGCGACCTTCTTTATCTTCGAGTGTGAGAATCAATGTCTCAATCTTCTCGCCTAGTTTGACGATTGTGTTTGGATCAGCATCTTGACGAATCGAAAGTTCGCGATTAAGAATTACGCCTTCAGTCTTGTATCCAATCTCAACGAGAACTTCATCTCGGGTAATTCGCACGACGGTGCCGGTGACTAACTTTCCTTCTTTTAGTTCAACCATTGTTTCGTTAATTGAGTCAGCAAACGAAACATCGCGTTCAGTAACTTTTCGAGGGGTGTAATTTCCTTCTGAGTCGAAGGTTCCCATTGCTGGGGAGGTCATTATTATTTGATCGGTTGACACAAGAGTTGCTTTCGGTGGATGGGAGAGGCGGATGGGACGGTTGAGTCTACCCGAGCTGTCTCATAAATTGCCGATACTCCCTTGATTTGGCTGTCAATCGCTAGGACTTGGCCGAAGCCCAGGTGTCGCCCCATGCCAGATTGACCTCGAGGGAGACAGATAGTTCGGCAGCCGAGCACATCGCGTCACGAACGAGTTTCTCGACGGCAACTTCCTCACTTGGTATAGCCTCAAGAATCACTTCGTCATGAACTTGCAGTACGAGTTGAGATTCGAACTTCTCGGCTTCTAGTTCTGCATCAATACGCACAAGTGCGACCTTAAAGATGTCGGCGGCAAGACCTTGTATCCCTGAGTTCATTGCTTGACGCTCGCCTATTTGACGAATTCTAAAATTTGGATTCTGTAGTTCGGGAATAGTTCTTCGACGGCCAAACAAAGTCTCCGTGTATCCGCGCTTGCGAGCCTCTTCAACTGTTTCATCCATATATTTCTTAACTCGTGGAAATGCCTTGAAATAGGCCTCAAGAATTTCACTCGCCTCACTGACACCGATAGCCAATCGCTGCGCTAGACCGTAGGCCTCCATTCCGTAAGCCAAGCCATACGAAACCATCTTCGCTTTCGACCTTTGTTCGCTGGTCACTTTATTTAGCGCAACACCAAACACATTCGCTGCAGTCACATTATGTACGTCTACATTGTTATTGAAGGCTTCAATCAAACCTGGATCATTGGCAAGATGAGCGATGCATCGCAACTCAATTTGATTGTAATCAGCAACCAAGAATCGCATCCCCTTACGCGGAACAAAGGCCGTTCGAAAGACTTTTCCCTGTTCGCTTCGAATTGGAATATTATGTAGATTCGGTTGATCGCTACTCAGTCGACCTGTCCGCGCCACAGTTTGATTGAATGTTGCGTGAATTCGTTTGTCAGAGCCAACACTAGATAGCAACCCTTCGCCATATGTAGAGCGAAGTTTTTCAACTTCGCGATACTCAAGCAAAGGCTCAATGAACTCTGGCCACTGATCTTTGAGCTTCTCTAAAGTTGCTGCGTCAGTTGAAGGACCAGTTTTGTTCTTTTTTCCTGGTGTCAGCTTCTTGTCTTCATAAAGAATCTTGCGAAGTTGTAGCGGAGAGTTGAGGTTGAACTCTTGCTTGGCAATCTGGTGCAGATGCTTAGTTAATTTGAGACATTCAGCAGTCAATCGGTCGTTGATCGCATTTAATTGTTTGAGGTCAACAAGCACACCAAGAAACTCCATCTTGGCGAGTACTCGTACGAGTGGGTGTTCAATATCAAAATAGAGTTCGCTCAATTTCTGTTGTTCAAGAGCGTTGATTAAACGATCTGCAACAACACAAACACCTAAAGCATTATTCGCCGCAAATGCACTGGCTGAACTTTCTGAATCAACAGCGTCGAAACTTAGTTGGCCCTCTTGTGTGCTCGTCGCGACACTGCCGAACAAAAGACCTGTATAGCGCTCTACGACTTGACTAATTTCGTAACGAGATTCAGATGGATCTAGTAAATACGCAGCTATAGCCGTATCGAGTTTCATGTACTTAAGGTCGATGCCAAGCAACAGCAAACTTCTCAGTAGCGGCTTGATGTTATGGCCCCGGAACTGCCAGTTTGCGAGAAGAAACTTCTTGACAGACGATTCAGTTAAAAGTGACTTCGTGATCCAACTGACTGCATGAGTTTTCTTGTCAGTAACAACGGCGATGCCAAGTAACTCGGATCTTCCAGGGTCACCAACCCATGCTGCAGCAATATCGCTGACAGTATTACTCTTCAAAGCCGCAAGCGCAGAGTTTGCATCTTTGCATATTGAAACGACTGCACTCAGCACACTCGCCGATTGTTCTTCAGAGTTGACTACTGGCGACTTTGCGCTATTCGTATCGGATGTTGCGGCTTTCGAGAGATCAATTGGAAAGTGCTTGAGAGCTTCAATAAATCTTGTATTCATCGTGCGGAATTCAAACAATGCAAACATCTTCTTGACATCGTCTACTCGCGGCTTGGGCATCGACTCGTGAATATCAATCTCAACTGGCGCGTCTCGTCGCAAAACCATCAATTTGGCATTTCGCGTTACACGCTCTCGATTTTCAATCAATGCCTGTTTCAGTTTCGGTGTCTGCTCATCAGCATGATCAAAAATATTCTCAAGTGTTAGATATTTGACGATTAGTTTGGCGGCTGTTTTTTCGCCGACTCCAGGCACTCCATCTAAATTGTCGCTTGGGTCTCCACGTAACGCCGCATAATCGGCATATTGTTTCGGCGTCACTCCAGTTCGTTCGAAAATACCCGCTTCGTCATACAGCGCATAATCGCTAACTCCACGCTTGTTGTACAGCACCCGAATATGTGGGTCACTGACTAACTGATAATTGTCGCGGTCACCTGTAACAATAATTAGATCATCGCCAGACTGTTGCGCGCGTTCGGCAATGGTCGCAATTAAGTCATCACCTTCGAAGCCGGCTGCGTCAATTGCGACTATGCCCATGGCGTTCAGCAATTCTCGAATTAGATCAAGCTGTTGATACAAAATATCGGGCTGTGCTTCGCGTTGCGCTTTATACTCTGGAGCAGCCTCGTGCCGGAATGTTTTTTCTTTACGATCAAAAACAACGATGATGCCCTCTGGTTTATGATCGCGCAACAACGTCAACAACATCGATGTAAATCCGTAAACAGAATTAGTTACTTGCCCACTTGCAGTAACCATGTCCGTCGGCAAAGCAAAAAAGGCGCGATACGCCAGCGAGTTACCATCAAGGACCATCAACTTCATATCTAGAAACTAGTCGTGATTCAAGGTTGGTTTGGATCGGTGTAAAGCGAATTCAAAAATTTACGGATGAATCTCGCCACTTATGATTCGCTGTGCAATCTCGCCCATTTTGACTCGTTCTGTCATAGCCAATTTCTGGATGTAGGTAAATGCATCATTTTCATTCATCGCATATTTATCAAGCAAAATACCTTTTGCGCGGTCAACGAGTTTTCTAATCTCAAGTTGCGCCCCAAGTGCAGCCACCTCGCCTGATAAAGACTGCATCTCGGCGAAGCGCGCAATCGCCAACTCAATCGCCGGTACGAGATCTGACTTTTGAAACGGCTTCACAAGATACGCGAGTGCACCCGCATCACGTGCCTGCTCAATGATCTCTCGTTGGCTGAATGCTGTGAGCATCACAACCGGACATATTTTCGTTTCTGTTATCAGCTTCGCGGCTTCAAGACCGGTCATAACTGGCATTTTTATATCCAAGATCACGACATCTGGAATCATTTTTTTTACTAGTGCGACAGCTTCATCACCGCGACCACAATCGCCAACGACTTCATAACCTTCTTCTTCAAGAGTCTCACGCAGATCAAGACGAATTATTGCCTCGTCTTCGGCAATCACTACCCGAGTCGTCATAAAATTATGCGCATCTCAATTTGCAAGTCTGTCAAGCAGTTGATCTTGATGAATCTGATTAGCGGCAATTGCCTCAACTAAATAGTCACGATGACGTTGAATAACTTCAAGATGCCGTTGCGCTTCATGATGTTCAAGTGCAGCGTTTGGGGTTTCAGCGACCATCGCTCTGACTTCCTTATCTCGCGCGTCATCTAAAATGAATTCAAGTTGGTCATTCGTTATTCGTAATTCTTCTTGCAACTCGCGAATAGTTTGCGTTCCTCGTCGAAGACGTCTTTCAACGAAACGAACGGTGAAATTAGGTGCTGACACCTGATTAAGTGTATTGAACGAGAATTGCCGCAAAGTGCCCGAGATGGGAGTCGAACCCACACACCCTTTCAGATAACGGATTTTGAGTCCGTCGCGTCTGCCATTCCGCCACCCGGGCTTGCGCGTATATCGTACAGATTATTACTCAATTCACTAGCCGTTTTATTAGTCGCTTTATTAGGGCAGACAGTACGAATTAGGTTCACAGCAACGACCTGATTTGCTTCTACGATGTACAAGACGATGAAGGGTTTTTAAAAAACGATGCTTGCATTCACCTTTCCCGGTCAAGGGTCACAGAGGCCTGGTATGGGGCAACCTTGGGTTGGTCACGAAAGTTGGGATCTTGTTGACGAGGCATCTGAGATCGCAAGACGCGATGTCGGTGCACTTTTGCTTAGTGCCGATGCTGAAACTTTAAAAGACACGCGAAACGCGCAACTCACGACATTTGTTTCAAGCCTGATGGTACTTGATGCTGTTGAACGTCTCGGTTTTGAACCGAGTCTTTGCGCTGGACATTCGCTTGGCGAATACACCGCATTAACCGCCAATGGTGCTCTTGGTTTTGACGATGGGGTTCGACTGGTGATTGAGCGAGCGGCGGCTATGCATGAGGTCGGCCAAACATCGCCTGGAGTAATGGCAGCGGTGCTCGGCCTTGAAGACGAAGATGTAGAGACGGCATGTCGCCGTGCTGATAGCGATGTTTGGGTCGCAAACTTTAATGCGCCTGGTCAAGTTGTGATCGCCGGTTCTGCTGCTGGTGTTGAACTCGCCAGTGATCATGCCAAGCAAATGGGTGCGAAGAGAATTATGTCGTTGCCTGTATCTGGCGCATTTCATACTCCATTCATGAGTGGTGCGCGCGATCGATTGCGCGAAGCAATTGCAGCAGCCAAACCTCGCGATAGTGATGTGCCGATTGTTTCGAATGTTGATGCAAAGGCACATAATCTCGGCGAGGAGTGGTCAACACTCTTGTCAGCGCAGTTGTCAAGCCCTGTTCGTTGGAGACAATGTCTATTGACCATGTCAGAAAGTGGGATTAGTAAATTTATTGAACTCGGGCCAGGAGGTGTGCTTACTGGCATGGCGAAGCGAACTCTCACTACAGCACGCACACTTAGTATTTCGACTCCTGATGAACTTGACAAGTTAATTGAATGGATTGGTGAATCCGCAAAGCCCAACCCAATTCTGCATGAGGGTGAGCATCTTTTCGCTGTTGAGCGATTAGTAGTGAGCCCTAGTGCCGGAGTGTTCACTCCGAAAAGCAATCTCGTTGATGGCACGCGGATTAACGTTGGGGACGTGTTGGGCATGGTCGGAGATCATGAAGTTCGATCATTATTTGACGGCGTTTTACAAAACTTCATTAGCGTTGAAGGTGAACGAGTTACAGCGCATCAGCCAATCGCTTGGCTACGGACTATTTAAGATCTCATAATGTCAAAAATTCCAAAAAATGCAGTCAATGGCATTATCACTGGCTGGGGACGAGCACTTCCCGAAAAAGTAGTAACAAATGCAGACCTTGCC
>WLFB01000030.1 GCA_009703975.1 Actinomycetota bacterium
AGGTTCGGTCCCACCAATCAAGAACTGTTATGCCATCAAGTTTTTGTACTGCAGCGACAACTGCATTTTGATGCTCTTCATTTCGACAATGCACAACAAGACTTCGACGAAGCACCGGGCCACGAACATCAAAACCATCAAGGGCTCCAATGTTTCCACCTGCCTCGCCAATGGCGGCACACAATCGCCCAAGGGTGCCGGGCACATTGTCGAGTTGACAATCAAGAGCAATCGAAAATGCGGCGTTAGGGAGAATTGACATATGGCTCTCTACGGTACGGACTTGGCAAGCACCAAACTACGTGGCCTCGCATGAAATAGTCAGGCCGAATAGTTTTTATTCGACGCGCAAGCCAGAGATTGCGCGCGCAATAACAAGTTGCTGAATTTCGCTCGTGCCTTCAAAAATCGTGTGAATCTTGGCGTCACGGTGCCAACGCTCTACTGGGTATTCACGCGTGTAGCCGTAACCGCCCAAAATTTGAATTGCATCATTTGTGACTCTGACGGCCATCTCTGATGCGTAGTACTTGCTTTGCGAACCTTCAGCATTTTTATAGCCGCCGTTTTTAGCAAGCCACGACGCGCGCCAAATCAGCAATCGTGCCGCATCGATCTCGGTGATCATGTTGGCAAGTTTGAAAGCGATTGCTTGGTGCATGACGATCGGCTTGCCGAATGCTTTGCGTTCTTTCGCGTAGTCAAGTGCAAACTCATACGCAGCACGCGCAACACCAAGTGCTTGTGCGCCAACTGCTGGCCTCGTTGCTTCAAATGTCGCCATTGCTGGTTGCTTGCCACTCGATGTGCCTTCGCGATATCGCGCGAGTTTGGCGTCGAGTTTTTCTTTGCCACCTAGCAAGCAACGACCCGGCACACGAACGTCTTCGAGTACAACTTCGGCCGTATGACTGGCACGAATGCCGTGCTTCAAATATTTTTGACCCTGACTCAAGCCTTTTGTTTTTGGTGGCACGATAAAACTCGCTTGGCCACGACCTTTGAGTTCTGGATCAACTGCAGCTACGACAACATGAACGTCGGCGATACCACCGTTTGTGATCCATGCTTTAGTACCGTTAAGTACCCACTCGTCATTGGCTTCGTCGTACACGGCGCGCGTTCGCAAGTTTGAAACATCACTACCTGCGTCGGGTTCGCTCACGCAGAATGCTCCGAGTTTCACATCGTCAGCGGTGCCGTAACACTGCGGCACCCACTCCATCATTTGTTCTGGTGTGCCGTTGCCGGCGATACCTGCTGCAGCAAGACCTGAACCCATTATTGCCATGCCGATACCAGCATCGCCCCAAAAGATTTCTTCAATCGCAACAACCATTGTCAAACCTGTCGGGTCGGCCATTGCGTTCATGATGAAGTCAAGGCCATACAAACCAATCTTGGCGGCTTCTTGCACAACGGGAAACGGAAACTCTTCTCGTTCATCCCACTCGTGCGCTGCTGGACGAATTACATCTACTGCAAATTCGTGGATCCAGTTTTTGATTTGAAGTTGGTCATCATTTAGAGCAAGTGAAAAATCAGCCATGGATATAAGTTACCTGCGTAGCAGTTGCGACTAACAAGCGGAACTGTGTGAAATCGTTTGAAAACATTACGCGCGACGCAACTTCTGAAGATCAGACTCGAGGTCACGGTCACGCGAATAACCGCGCTCAACGACTAGTCGCACCGCATCATGTGCCCGTTGCCACTCAACCTCGTCAGCCACATGAGCGAGATTGCGCAAATCAGAATGATCAGTTTCTCGACCAGGGGCAACTGACAATAGTTTTAACGCAATTAAGTGTCCGACTCGAGCCACTGGCAAAATAATTTGTTTCACAACCTCAAGTTGCTCGGCAGCAGCGACAACTTCTGCTTCTATGCCTGATGATGCAATCAACAAATCAATACTTGTGTCATCAGAAGTAATGAGTCGAGTCATCGCCAACCTCTTTTGCGCTTCTTGCTCGACTAACGCATCAATGCGAAAACCTAACTTTGTCAGCGAGTGAACCAGTGCCTCGGCTTGAGTGTCGTTCTGAAGTGCAATAGCAAGATCAACATCGCGTGTGAAACGTGGATCACATCGAACCGAAACTGCGAGCCCACCAACTAGACAACCCGAAACTCCCTCGCGCCGCAAAAGCGTCAAAACTTCTGACGCTGTGGCAATGAGACTCACAGTGCCCTGACGCGCCCCGGAGCATCAAGTGGTCGATCGTGCAGCCACTTAACCAATAATTTTTGAATCTGAATTTCATCTGCCTGCGGATTTTCACGACGCAGTTGCTCGCGCTTGATCGCCAAGCCTTCAAGATGCATCTGATCAACTGGCGCAAGTGGCGAAATCACAACTTAATTCTACGCTCGTGAGTGACTCATAGCGTGGCGTGGTTCGTGCAATGGTCAGGCGCGGCGCAGTGTTGTGCCGGCTTTAGTCGTTTCAACGAGCCAGCCAAGTATTTGTAGTTCGTTGCGGATCGCATCGGCTTTAGCAAAATCTTTTGCTGCACGAGCAGCGTCTAGCGCTACAGCTTTGGCTTGAGAATCACCATCAACAACTTCAGCGACAGTAAGTTGCAGACCAACTGCGACACACATTTCTCGAACGGCCGCAGAAAGCGCTCCGGCAGTTTTTATATCGCCAGAATCAACAGCAATATTCGCGCGGCGAATTGCATCAAACATCACGCCAATCGCAACTGGCGTATTTAAGTCGTCATCCATTGCCGTGCGAAACGCGGTGAGCGTCGCGTCATCAGGTAATTCACTTAATGAATTTGTTCGTGCGGCGAACGAATCAACACCAGCCAGAGCATTTACCGACGCGTCGATATTGTCGAGACCAACTTTTACAGGCGAACGATAATGCGTTTGCAACAACAACATTCGATATGCGCGCGCATCGTAACGATCCAGCAAATCAGGCAAGTTAGTTACGTTGCCCAAACTCTTGGACATTTTCTCGCCCTCAGTGTCAACAACAAAACCGTTGTGCATCCAATGGTGTGCAAAATCTTTGCCAAGTGCAACTGCTTGCGCACGCTCGTTCTCATGATGCGGAAACCGCAAGTCGGCGCCACCACAATGCAAATCAAACCCTTCGCCGAGTAGTTCGAGACTCATCACAACACACTCGCTGTGCCAACCTGGTCGACCTTCGCCCCACGGTGATGGCCACGCCGGCTCGCCAGGCTTTGAAAACTTCCATAAAACAAAATCTGCAGGATGCTTTTTCTGATCGGCGCCAAATACGGTTCGATCGCCACCGCCAGCAAGCATGTCGTCAATGTTTTGTTGAGCAAGTAAACCATAATCTTTGACAACACTGGTACTCATATATATGCCGTCGTCGGTCGTATACGCGGCATTTTTGGCCACGAGTTCTGCAATCAGCCCAACTATTTGATCCACATATTCTGTTGCGCGCGGCACATCAGTTGGACGCAACACACCAAGTCGCGCCATTGATTCAAACCATACCGATTCGCACTTTTGAGCAATATCTAACCACGGGCGCTTTTCTCGCTCAGCGCGATTAATAATTTTGTCGTCGATATCTGTGATATTTGAAACAAGCCGAACTTTGATACCTGTCCACTCGAGATAACGGCGCAAAATATCGTAAACAAGGGTCGCCCGACCGTGGCCGATATGTGGTGGCCCATAAACCGTTGGCCCGCAAAGATAAATGCTCAATTCGCCAGGCTTGCGCTGCTCAAGCAAGCGAATTTTTGAGGTTGCGGTGTCGTATAAATTCAGCACAGATATTAAGGATAGGCGAGTACCGTTATTTCGTCATGTCACGCGTACCCGAGAAGCCAACAATGGATGGAGTTGACGCTCGACTCGTTGAACAGTGGGAGCGCGACGGTATTTACCGTTTCGATCGCACAGCAGAGCATAAAAATATTTTCTCAATTGATACACCGCCGCCCACAGTTAGTGGTTCGTTGCATATGGGTCATGTTTTTTCTTATACGCACACCGACACGTTGGCTCGCTTTTGGCGAATGCGTGGCAAATCTGTTTTTTATCCGATGGGATGGGATGACAATGGTCTGCCGACCGAGCGCCGCGTACAAAATTATTACGGGGTTTCATGTGATCCATCCCTGAAATACATCGAGAATTTTGAACCACCGTTTCGCGGTGACCCACCAAAAGATTCGCGCGCAATACCAATTTCGCGACCAAACTTTATTGAACTTTGTGATGAACTAACTGCACAAGATGAAAAAGTATTTGAAGATTTATTTCGTCGCCTTGGGCTCTCAGTTGACTGGAGTTTGCTTTACACAACGATCAGTGAGCATGCTCGGCGTACTGCGCAAAGTGCATTCTTGAAAAATCTTGAACGTGGTGAGGCTTACACACAAGAAGCACCAACACTTTGGGATGTTGACTTCGGTACCGCAGTTGCGCAAGCAGAACTTGAAGACCGCGAGCGACCTGGCGCATTTCATAAATTGAAATTTCATGTGCCAGACGAAAGTCGCAGCGAGTTTGTTGTTGAAACAACTCGACCTGAGTTAATCGCTGCTTGCGTCGGGCTGGTCGCACACCCTGATGATGAGCGATACAAACATCTTTTTGGAAAAGTTGCACACACTCCAATCTTTAATGTTGAAGTGCCGGTTTTTGCTCACCCTCTTGCGCAACAAGATAAGGGCTCGGGCATTGCGATGGTTTGCACATTCGGAGATTTAACCGATGTGATTTGGTGGCGCGAATTAAATCTCAACACTCGCCCAACAATCGGACGCGACGGACGATTCGTTGCAGATGCTCCAGCAATAATGTCTGACAAGGCAAAACTGCAATATGCGCGACTTGCCGGCAAAACTGTAAAGCAAGCGCAAACATTGACCGTTGAGATATTGCGTGAAACTGGCGAACTCATCGATGAGCCACGAGCGATTACTCATGCAGTTAAGTTTTACGAAAAAGGTGATCGGCCACTTGAGATTGTTACAAGTCGCCAGTGGTACATCCGTAATGGTGGTCGCGATCAAGAGCTTCGTGAAAAGTTACTTGCACGAGGCGACGAACTCACGTGGCACCCGGATTTCATGCAACACCGTTATGCAAACTGGGTCGGCGGTTTAAACGGCGACTGGCTCGTAAGCCGACAAAGATATTTTGGTGTGCCAATACCGCTTTGGTATCGCCTTGATGCACAAGGTGAAATAATTTATGACAATCCACTCGTGCCAACTAACGATCAATTACCAATTGACCCGAGTACAGATTTGCCAAATGGTTTTGTCGCCGATCAACGCGGGCAAGCCAACGGGTTTGTTGGTGACCCAGACATCATGGACACTTGGGCAACTTCTTCACTGACTCCGCAGATTGCAGGTAGGTGGATTGATGATCAAGATTTGTTCACGAGAATTTTTCCGATGGATGTTCGGCCACAAGGTCACGACATTATTCGCACATGGTTGTTTGCCACGATGGTTCGTTCAAACTTCGAACATAATCAAGCACCATGGAAGAACGCCGCGTTGTCTGGCTGGATTCTCGACCCTGATCGCAAAAAGATGTCGAAATCAAAAGGCAATGTTGTAACACCATCAGATTTGTTTGATCAATACGGCAGTGACGCCGTGCGATATTGGGCTGCGTGTGCACGACCGGGTGTTGACACAACATTCAGCGAAGAGCAAATGAAAGTCGGGCGAAAACTCGCAACCAAGCTACTTAACTTAACGAAATTTGTTCTCGGCGCAGGTGAGTTAACAGTTGATTCAAAGCCGACTGATTTGATTGATCATGCAATGCTCATTCGCTTGGCTGCGGTAGTTGATGAAGCCACACTTGCCCTCGAGCAATTTGATTACGCCCGAGCGCTCGAACGAACAGAAGCATTTTTCTGGTGGTTCTGCGATGACTATGTCGAACTGGTAAAAACTCGTGCCTACAGCCCTGGTCAAGATTCGTCTTCGGCACGCAGTTCTTTGCACCGAGCGCTGAGTATTTTGCAGCGGTTGCTCGCGCCGATGTTGCCGTTTGCTACAGAAGAAGTTTGGTCTTGGTTAGAGTCAGGCTCAATTCATTTGTCGAACTGGCCAACAACTCAAGAGACTCTTGCCGACTTTGTTACTACAGATGATGCCAGTTCGTTGCTTGATGCAACTTGCGTCGTGCTCGCAGCGGTGCGACGTGCCAAAACAGAAGCAAAAGTTTCACAGCGTGCAGAAGTTTCGCAACTTGTCGTTACTGCACCTTCTGCAACAATTGATTTACTAAAAGCCAATATTCTTGACTTGCGTAATGCTGGAGCATTGCAAGAAATAAAATATGTGATTTCTACCTCGCAGACGAACACGCAAGATATTGTCGCGCAGGTAACTCTTGCTACTCCACTAACCTAAATAGCGCATGTTGCGACGGTTGAAATCGAAGCCAAAATTTGGTCCAAGACCGAAATCGCATTATTTCGTACTGTCACTAAATATATTCGTCGTTACTTTATTGGTATTTTCCGGATTCGGAATGCTCTGGGTCAATGGTCGCGTTAATCAACGACTAATTGTTACCTTGAACAATTCTCAAGAGAACCCAGACGACCAAACGCAAAGCGCGAATGATTCACCATCTAATTCAGATGTTGCTCTTGATCCAAAAAGTCTTGATGCAAAAAACTTTTTGTTAACCGGTTCAGACAATGGCTCATGCGCCGACGCCAAAAGTGCGACCACGGGCGGTATCGGTGACCGGACAAGTCTTGGCGAACGCAGCGACACAATCATGATTATTCGGATTGACCCGAGTTCAAAGCGTGCAGCAATTCTTTCGTTTCCTAGAGACCTATGGGTAAACATCGCTGGTACAACCCGACAGAACCGAATCAACTCTGCATTTAAGAGCACTGACCCAAATCGTCTGGTTGACACCATCGAAAAGAGTTTCGGTATTCCAGTTGATCATTATGTAAATGTTAATTTTTGTGCGTTTAAAGAGATTGTGACAGCAGTTGATGGCGTCAAAGTTCCATTTCTGTATCCAACGCGCGACAAAAAAACTGGTTTCAGTGTCACTACACCAGGATGTATAAATTTTGATGGCGACCGAGCTTTGGCCTACGTTCGCTCACGTTCGGGTTATAGATATTTTGAAACGACCAAACAAAAATGGTTAGAAGACCCGACAGGCGACCTTGGCCGCATTAGTCGACAACAAGATTTCTTGCGCCGCTCAATGCAACGAGCACTCGATAAAGGTTCGTCAAACATTGGGGTTGCCAACAACTTGCTAAACGCGGCTTTGAAAAATGTGATCACCGACGATCAACTCACGCCACGCGGAATGTTGGACCTGGCTCAAGCAATGCGAGATCTGAACACCCGAACGGTTGCTACGTACACGATTGACTCTTATCCAAAACGTATCGGTGAACTTTCGGTTCTGATTCCGCTTATTAAATCTGAATCGATGAAACAAGTTCTTGAGATCTTTCAAGGTCGCTCACAATTGACTGCTCAAAAAGCATCGATTCAAACAATAAACAAACCAACTATTGTTCTTGTCGCTCAACGAATTGCAATTGCCACGACAACTACTCTCGCGACACCAGAAACGACCACAACTCAGACACCGCCGACAACAATCCCGACTTCAACCGTCCTGCAAAAAACGGTTGGCGTTGTTCCGCCAGATGATCCAACTTGTCGCTAACTCTCTGACCAGTCATACAAAACCAGCTTGATTACAATTACTCAGGGGTATTAAATGGAAATTCTTATCGCAATCGTTGTCATAGTTGTGTCGTATTTTTTTGGCACATTTCCAAGTGCGGCGATCGTTGCAAGTCGAAAAAATCTCGACATCACAACTGTTGGCTCTGGTAACCCGGGTGCATCAAATGTGATCCGCAATCTCGGATGGAAAGTTGGGCTTGCCGTCTTTTTAATGGATATGGCCAAAGCCGCCCTCGCTGTTGGTCTGGCTTGGGTCGTTACATCTGACCAGCGAAGTCCATTGTCATATATTTGTTTGTTCGCAGCAATTATTGGTCACTCATATCCAGTGACTCGAAAATTTAAAGGCGGCAAAGGCGTTGCATGTGGTGGCGGTGGAATGTTTATGTTGTTTCCACTCACAAGTTTAGTTTTATTTAGCTCATGGTTCGTTCTTACCAAGGCAACTCGTAAAGCTTCGATTGCGTCTTTGACAATTTCAATTGCGCTTCCATTTGGTATTTCGTGGGAGAAAGCAGAGAACTGGGAGATCATCGCAACGTTGGCACTAGTCGCGTTTATTATCGCCAAACATTTACCAAACTTGCGACGTTTGAAATCTCATGAAGAACCAGATATTTAGTTTGAGCAAACTGGTAGCACCGTAATTTCTCGCTAGGGTTTTGTAATGCTTGCAGTTGTCAATACATTTTTTGATTGGCTAAAAGAATCTTCGTCGTCACCGTGGTTCTATTTGATTATTTTTGCGGTTGCCGTATTCGACTCAGTGTTACCGATTGTTCCGAGTGAAACACTTGTGATAATTGGCGGCGTTAGCGCTGGTTCTGGTTCACTTTCAATTGCATTAGTAATTCTCTGCGCCGGAAGCGGTGCATTTGTTGGCGATAACTTAAGTTATTTCATCGGACGTGAAGCAAGTGATTGGGTGATCAAGCGACGAACACGCACAGAACGTGGTGCGAAACAAATGACGAACATAGTTGACCAGATTCATGAACGCGGCGGAATGTTATTGATCACTGCAAGGTTTATCCCTGGTGGACGTACAGTTCTTACACTTTCATGTGGAGTTACTCGTCAGCCACGTAAATGGTTTATTGGTTGGGCGGTTGTGGCGGCAAGTGTGTGGTCGCTTTATGCATCATTGCTTGGATACATCGGCGGAAAGTCTTTTGCTGATAATCACACGAAAGCTTTTTTAATTGCATTCGCCGGAGCCTTCGGCGTAACGATAATTATTGAGGGTTTCCGCGCCATCTCACACAGGGTTAAACGGTAAAAGCCACTCGGTTAATTAGCGGCTGTAAAGTTAGTTGCAGTGACTCTGCGATTAAACGTTGACTCAATTTCATGGAAGCGTCATTTTCGTGAAGTTGCTAATGGTTTTGTTGATCTCATCCCGGTTGTCAAAGGCAACGGATACGGGTTTGGACGATCGACGTTGATTCAACATGCGGTGACACTTTCTAGTGAAATCGCAGTTGGTTCTGTTTATGAAGTACATGATGTGCCCGAAAATTGCGTTGCGATCGTTCTAACCCCAGCGGGAAGCGAATTGCCGGACTCTTTGCCGGCGAACACAATTTTGACAGTTGGTTCACTCAACCATGTCGCGAACCTAAAAAGAAATTCTTGGCGTGGTTCGGTAGTCGTAAAGCTTCGCTCAAGTATGAACCGTTACGGTGCCAACGAAGATGAACTGACAGATGTTTTAGCGGCGCTTAAAAATGCGGGGCTGACTCAGGTTGGTTGGTCAATTCACCCACCTCTTGACGGAGAACCAAGCGACCATTTAGCTGAAATTAGAAACTGGATGTTAAAAATATCGTCTGACATGCC
>WLFB01000031.1 GCA_009703975.1 Actinomycetota bacterium
CTAACTGATGCAGAAATTCTCGGCGTTGTTTGTCATGAGCGCTATAAAATAAGTGGCGCAGACCCAATGAGCGAAGAATGGAAAGCAGAATTCGACCGATGGTGCGCACCTGGTTCTGAGATTTTTGCTGGTCTAGAGGCAGGCTCGGTTAATTTTGACAACCTTGCAGAGACTTATGCTTCAATGCCTGAAGCGCCCGCTCATGTCGGTACCGACCCTCGACCAACTGGCAAATAATCAACTAGCCGGTTTTCGTTCGCGACTGGCGAGCAACGTCACACCATTTTTTTCGTAGATCACGAATAAATCTGTTTAGCCTTGGGTCTAGATGCAAAACGATATTCAACTGACGCATGAGAACACTGGTGAAGTTCAACAAGTGTTGCGTACTGAAGTATTAGTTGTTGGTGGCGGCCCAGCTGGAGCGGCTGCTGGATTTTGGCTGGCGCGACTTGGTCACGATGTAACAGTGATTGAACGCAAAAAGTTTCCACGAGAAAAAACTTGCGGCGATGGGCTTACACCTAGAGCCGTTAAAGAACTCGGCGACATGGGCCTTAGCGATCAGTTGTCACAGTTTCATCGCTACGAAGGTCTTCGTGCAACCGCGCATGGAAAAGCACTCGAATTAAAATGGCCAACTCATCCGATTTATCCGCAATACGGATACGTCGTGCGCAGGCGCGAACTTGACATGATGGTCGCCCGAAACGCACAAGATGCTGGTGCGAGACTTCTTGAAGAACATGAAGCTATTTCACCAATCATTGAGAACGACTGTGTGCGCGGTGCAATGGTGACAAATAAAGTTGATGGCAACACATTTGCAATTCACGCCCAATACGTGATTATCGCTGATGGTGCGAACTCGCGATTTGGTCGCGCAATCGGAACCTCGCGAGAAAAATCTTGGCCGTACGGTACCG
The DNA here is from genome assembly GCA_009703975.1 of Actinomycetota bacterium. GTDB lineage: Bacteria > Actinomycetota > Acidimicrobiia > Acidimicrobiales > Ilumatobacteraceae > BACL27. Next base: position 927 of record WLFB01000031.1, read on the forward strand.
CGATTCGTACTTATTGGAAGAGTCCGCGACACGACGAACCATGGATTGAATCGGCGCTAGACGTTAAAGACCGCAATGGTAAATCAATGCCTGGCTACGGATGGATATTCCCGGTGGGTGACGGCACAATAAATATCGGAGTTGGACTTCTTTCAACTTTCAAAAACTTTAAAGATGTAAATACTTCGCATTTGCTTGATTCGTACGCCCACATGGTTGCCGACCGTTGGGAGATTGATCCAACTCAACCTGAGTGCAAAGCAACGAGTGGCAAAATCCCGATGGGCGGATCGGTCGGACCAAAAGTTGGTAACACGCACATTGTTATCGGTGATGCAGCGGGCAGTGTGAACCCATTTAATGGCGAAGGAATCGACTATGCCTATGAGACTGCTCACATCGCTGCTGAGGTATTGCACGATGCGCTAGTTGAGAAAGATGCAATGATTTTAAAACGATACGACCAACTTGTTGAAGAAGAGTATGGTCAATATTTCAAAGTTGCCCGATTATTTGCACGCATCATCGGTCGCCCAGTTTTGATGCGCGAACTATCTCGAGTTGGTATTCATAGTCGAACACTCATGGAGTGGGTACTAAGGATCATGGCTAATTTATTGCGACCAGACGAAATCGGCCCGGCCGAGGCTGCTTACAAAGCTGCGGCGTTGATCGTTCGCGCAATGCCCGACGCCTAGTTAATTAGTTGTTGTAAAGTCTCAGTGTGAGCACCAACAGTCGAACCTCTAATTTGCTGTTCAGCTACTTCTCTTTTCTACAGACTCTTGTGTTACCTCTGCTTGAAATATCGCCTCCAATTCTGAGAACTCTTGTCTTTAAATTGCTGTTCAAAGAGTTTGGCAAAAACGTGTTTATTGATTACAAGTGTTATTTCAGATATCCATCAAAGATCAAAATTGGAAATAACGTCTCAATTAACCGTGGATGTGAGTTCTATCCATCACGCCAATTCAAAGATGCCTACATCATTCTTGAAGATGACGCTGTGTTGGGCCCGAATGTCACTTTCTTCGGCGCCGGGCAAGATCCATCAACTCCAGAATTACCCGATATCGCCGCAACAATTCGCGTCGCCCGCGGCGCATATATAGGTGGCAACTCAACAATTCGTTACGGCGTAACTATCGGGGCCGGCGCAGTCGTCGCTGCTGGTTCTGTGGTCACAAAAGATGTGCCCGAAAATACTGTTGTCGGTGGAGTACCGGCGCGCTCTATAAAGCCGCGTTACAACAAAAGTTGACAGTCTCTACGAGGATTAATAATTTTCTAGTGCTTCACTGGCAATACGGTGTGCGTTGGCCATAGCTAAAAGACCAATTGATGTGCCTGGTATTGAAGGCAAAACACTTGTATCGACAATGTGAACATGTTTCCATCCGAATGGTCGGCCAAGATTGTCGGTGTCGGTTGGAAGTTTTGGGTTAGCAGACATCGGAAACGATGAGCCAAAGTGGTAACCAACAGACGCAAAACTTTCTTGGCGAGCGAAACCAAGTGCGACAGCTCCTTTTCTTCGAAAGATTTTCTTGAGTCGAGAATTTAATACGCTGACAACACTTTTTTGATTTGGGTGCAGAATCTGTTTTGACTCCAACTGCGCCACACCGTTGACAAAATCATCACCAATCCGCACGACATATTTTGACCCATGATCTGAGTGCGTGTTAACGATTGCGACCAGCAAGTTGCCACTGACAAACTTTGCCAACTTTCCTCGTACTGAATTAATAGTTGAGTGATGCAACCCGAGTTTCGACATAGCGAGTTCATTGGGTTGGGATACCTGCACATGAACCCAACGGTCCGATAGTTTGCGTTCTTTGAATTCTAAAAATACGTTGCTCTGTGTATTTTGATTAGGCCAAGCGACCGGGTAATGGACCGCCGAAACAAATGGTTGAAGAAAGCCCCCAGTTTGTTTAATAGTCGCCTCAAAACCAGACATATTTTGTGATTGCAACATAATTCTCGTCGTGTTCACCGCACCTGCAGCCAAGAACAAGCGATCGGCTTCAATATTTTTTTCTTCGCCACTGTGTTCGTTAACCACCGAAACTATTACAGCTGAACCAGATTCAACGATGGTTCTAACTTTCCACCCACCTAAATATTCAATTTGCTGTTCAAATCTCATCTGATTGACTTCTAATTCGGCTTTGTAAATAGCGTCATACACACAACCAGCACTGCAATGCCCACAATAATTGCAGCCTTTAAGATCGCCGATATTTTTGCTCTGCGTCATTAACCTGGCTTGACCAAAGACTTCTGGTGAACCAAGACTTGACCGTGCCGCACCACGCAAAGTTCGCAGTAACTTGCTCTGCCCAGGCGAGAGTTTCAAAACTTCACTAGAGTTATTTTTTAACGACGGAAAAAATTTAGAAAGTTCATCAACTGGTTCGGAAATCGAAATATTTTGCACACACTCACGCATGTGTTTGAGAATTTCGTCACGCGATACGGGCCAATCAGTGATATCTGATTCGGCAGGTGGTAAAAAGGTCGCACCCCAACCAGCGCTAAACCCACCCAAAGCCAATGAATAACTAGGCGACGACCGAGAAAAACTGCCCGACTTTACGGCCTCTGAGTTATCGCTGGAGTAAAAATAATCAGACCCCAAAACCAATTTTTTTGGGAGAGCCAATTTTGAATCTGCCGTGAAATTACTCGCCAGGCTTTTTACATTGTCGTCAGACCAATTCATCGGTTGGATCATCGACATTCTCAATTTAATCTTTTGGCGCTCGGGGTCAAGTTGACGCCCAACGTCAATCACTGTTGGTTTTATGCCTGTTTTTACGATCGCCTTCAACGCCCCAACCGCGGAAAGACCCGAGCCAACCACCACAACTTTCATTGGCAATAGTTATTTCGGTTCAAGTTCTGACAACGACTTTGAAATTCTCGAAATCTGAGATTTAGTTAACTGGTGGTAACAAGGTAAGTAAACACCGTTTGAATACAGTCGGTCCGCGTTGGGCGTTACACCTTGAAACGGATAACTCTCTAAGCCGCTTATCTTGACCAAACTCGTGGTGGCACAATCAACACCCCGAGAGGTCAACTGTTTTTGAAACTCAGAAAAATTATCTGCGTAGACGATGTACTGCCAGAAAACATTTTCTCCACCATCTGCGCCGATTGGTCGGTCATTGAAATTATGAGAACTATTGATCTGATTAATCGCTGATTTTCTCTTCAAATCTTTTTCTTCCATCTGTTTGATCTGCTGCAATCCAACCTTCGCCTGAATTGAGGTGTACGACTCAAACCATTCAGCAGGAAGGCTGGTCAATGGTTGCTGATCGCGGTCACCTGTAAATTTGGTTAGTTTTGACCCACCCCGCCAAGTCAGAAAGCGAAGTACAGGAAAAGTCAGGAACGCAAAAACAATCGGCTGTGAAGCGAAGTTTCGAATTAAATCAGTTTGAACTTTCTTAATCAAACGAGATCGTGAAGGTTTTGAAAGTTCGCGCTGGTTATTGCTGATACTCCGAGCCATTTCGTCGTCATCAGTGAAAACAAAACCGCCACCATAGGTATCAAGAGTTTTTACAGAAGATGCGCTGTACACACTCACATCACCAAACGACCCGATTTTGTCGCCACGAAATTTACCGTTCAAGCACTGCGAGAAGTCTTCAATTATAAACACGCCGGCATTTCGTAGCGTCTTACACAGCGCTTCGACATCTGGGACAATCCCAAACAAATAGGTCAAAATTGCTACGCGCGGACTCGACTTCAACGCTTCAGTTAATGAATTCTCGGAAAAGCAAACTGTTGATTGATCAATGTCAACGAACACTGGAACCAGTTTGAGATCCAATACGACATCCAAAATCGGTTTGATGGTGATCGGTGGCATCAGTACAACGGATCCTGCTGGTAAGTCAAGATTCTTTAGAACCGCGTGAATTCCAGTTCGCGCAAAAGGAAACACAACGCAGTGCTTCCGGCCGACATAGTTTGCAAAAGTTTTTTCAAAACGCGCCACCGTACGTGGATCATCAATTTTTGAAAAGGGCGACCGAACAAGCCACACCAAGTCTTCTAACAACGTATGCGAAATGCGACCCCGCGAAATCGGTAATTTCATAGGGAGCAGACTACTTCGCTGACTTCATCTGTAATCAGATTCATTTTTGAAATACTTTGATTTGGCGAGTAAGTGTTAATGAATTCGCGCAGACTGATCCGGCTTGCGCCACTGTCGTCGCGACAAGTCTTGACTGTTGGCGATGCAAGGCGAACAATCCAACCATTTGCAAGTACTCCTCGATCCCCGTTATCAAGCATGTCAACAAGACTTGGCAACTCAAGAACCCGCGTTGGCGTTTTGCCGTTTGTGTTTACGATTGCAAACCACATCACCGAATCACCGAACATGTTCGCCAACATCACACACGATGACCGTTTTGCAATATCAATGCAATCAAGTTCACCTGGCGTTCCGGACGCTACAAATATGCTTCGACCGTCATCTAGACGCAAAACCGCATCATTTACAGTGCGACCATTTTCAATTGTTAATCCTTCGGCTGTCGAAAATATTGAAATAACCCCGACGAGTTCAATATTTTTTTCTACTGACTCTTGAATCACAGCAACATCTGATCCACGACCAAAGCAGTCATTGCACGAAACGATGATTAAGAAAAGCCCCGAGACTGTAAGTAAACCGAGCGCAAGCCAAAGACGCGAATTTAGCAACTGGCGCACTGTTCAATATTACTAAAAATCAGTGAATCGGCTGAATAACTAAAAGTTAGCGAGCACCAGCAGAGTTGAGTTGTGGCGCGTTTTCAGATTTACCGCCTGTTTCAAGTCTCATTTGCTCGAAGTAACTCAAGATCTGCAACTCAACCCCGAGATCTACACTGCGCACAGAAACACTGCTCGGCGTAGACAACACAACCGGAGCAAAGTTAAGAATAGACGTGATGCCTGCTTCTACAAGTGCGTCAGCTGCAGCCTGTGACGAGGCAGCCGATGTGGTGATCACACCAATACTTATCTTCTCATCTCTGACAATACTTTTTAAATCTTTCACATCACCAACTGTTAGAGAACTTGTGGTTCGACCAATCTTTTTTGGATCGTTGTCAACGATTGCGATAACTGGAAACCCACGCGACAAAAAACCATCAAACTTGGCAAGTGCACATCCCAAATTTCCAGCACCAACAACTACTACATTCCATTCCCGCATTAATCCCAATTCACGTTTTATTTGGTGAGTCAAATATGTAACTTCGTATCCAACACCTCGAGTCCCGTAGCTTCCGAGGTACGAAAGATCTTTTCGCACCTTGGCTGCGTTAACTCCTGCCAGTGCAGCAAGCTCATCGCTAGAAAATCGAAGAACATTTGCTGCCGCGAGGTTATTAAGAATCTGCAAATAGACCGGCAAACGAGCAATCGCTGCGTCTGGGATTTTGCGTCGTTGAAGTTGCGTCATGGTGTCTAGGGTAGGGCTTAGTGCATTAATTCACTAAGTCAAACGCATCTTTTAGCGTTTAGTTGGTCAAGACTTTTGTCACCAGAGTTATCGTTCGGTAGTGCTAATCGCAGTCTTTACAGCCTCAGCCAATCAAACTAATGCAACACTGGCGGGCACAGCCACGCTTGTTGCCTGTGCATTTGCATTAATCACGTTTGATCGCTGGCAACTTCGTGGTCAGTCACACGACTTGGCATGGACAATTGCGATGATTCTCTTTGCAGTCGGATCACTTGCTTTATGGTGGGCCGAAACAACCGGCTGGACACTATTGATATTTAGAATCTTTTTCGTTTCCGGTGCTGTACTCAACGTTGCATGGCTCGCACTAGGCACAATTTATTTGTTGACTGGCAAAACTACTGGTGACCATGTTCTTAAGTATTTAACAAGTCTGAGTACATTTTCTATTGGCATCGTCTTGATCGCACCCGCGAAACGAGAAATAGTTGATGGAGAGTTTCCTTCGGCGCGTCAGTTATTTGGTGTTACTCCGCGAATTCTTGCCGCGGTTGGTTCTGGCGTGCCGGCACTGATAATAATTTTTGGTGCGCTGTGGTCAACATTCAGGGTGATCCAAAAATCAACACCTTCTATGGCACAGAAAAATGTACGCATTGTTAAATCACCAAAACGATTGGCGATCGGCAATGTTCTTGTTGCCACAGGCACAATCGTGCTTTCGGCGAGTGGATCTTTAGCCGGTCGCCTTGGCAAAGATCGGGCGTTTGCCGTCACATTACTAATCGGTTTATGTATTTTATTTTCAGGATTTTTAGTCGCTAGTAATTCGACTCGAAGTATTACAAAAGATAATTCATCTGCGAGCAACAGCTAGCAGTAATCAGCGAATCACGAGCGAGCCAATGCCCGCCGCAAAGATAAACAAAAGTAACAAAGCAATTGTCAGAGTTGTTGCAGGTCGCATGATCTCTAGATTAACGAGTCGGACTAATTTTTACTGACGTGGTCACTGAGGCCGAATCTTGACTAGGTGAATCGGTAGGGGCCGACAGAACGATTAGGTCTCCCTGACCAATCTGTAGTTCATTTGCTGCCGATCCGCGATCTACACAAAGCGAAAGCATCCCGTAAGAGTCAACTACTAACCCAAGGCCACTTCCAATCTGGTCATAACTCTGAACAATTTTTAATGCTCGCACGACTGGCTCACGAGATGCACTCGCTCCACTCAATAGAGAACCGATTTCAACGCGCACCACCTCGCCAAAATTTGTCACTTCGTCTGGCCCAACATTGAGTTGGCAATTGCCAAAGCGATCAACCCATGTGACCTCGCCGTGCAATGAACCATTTTCTTCTCGCGGCAGAGGTACAACACCTGGCAGCAATAAAGCCGGGTCAATTAATTCTCCGAGTTCACTGAGATCGATGCCGTTGCAAAGATGTGCGGCAACCGGTCCAAAAATATCTCGACCAGCAAATGTTTCGCCTGGCGCATCGAGATGGTAATCAGTATTCGTTAGGCAAACTGCTCGCCCAGCACCACCAGCCAATGCGATAGCCATCGCCAACAGTCCATTATCTGGGCCAACGAAAACACCTTCGCCATTTGCAACTTCAACAGCGATTGCACGTCGACTTGAACCAACTCCTGGATCAACAACTGCGAGCACAACACCACTCGCGACATACGACACACATCGCGCAAGGCTCAGTGAGCCGGCACGGATATCAAACGGTTCAATTTCGTGTGTTAGGTCAACCACACGACAACTCGGAGCAATTTCATAAATCACACTCTTGACGACGCCAACAAACTCATCGCGTGTTCCGTAATCGGATAGAAACGAGATTGTCGAATATTTACTTGTCATCGGCGTCTCACGATACTGAGAAACGTAAGAGCCGGTGCCAACCCCCCGACGGCACCGGCTCAAACGGCGCAGCTCTTGCGAGCGCGACTCCCAGTTGGGGGGTTACCCCGTCCGGTGATCTTGCGACATTTCTATTCTCACTTTAGACACGATTAACAGGTATCAAACAAATTTTGGTAGAAATTACCAACATTTAGTTTCAGTGAAATCTATTGGCCAAGTTCTCTACTTCGAGCCGTTGCTGCATGTACCGCTGCTGAGATAATTTCTGCGAAATGCTTATTCTCAAGTGTGGCAATGCCTGCGGCCGTTGTGCCATTCGGGGAAGTTACATTTTGTCGCAACTTTGCTGGACCATCAGCACTTTGTGCCAGCAATGCAGATGAGCCGACTAAGAGTTGTCGAACAAGTTCATTGGCAACTTCAGCCGATAATCCTTGTTGCACGCCAGCATCTATTAAAGCTTCAGCTAGCAAGAAAATATATGCTGGGCCACTTCCAGATAAGCCGGTCACGGCATCAAGCAGATTTTCTTCAACTTCAACAACTTTGCCAACACTCTGCAGAATTTTTATCGCCCATGAAATCTGATCACTTGAACAATTCACACTTGCCGCCATCGCTGATGCACCCTGACCAATTAGCGCAGGAGTATTCGGCATCGCGCGCACAACTGAAATTGAGTTTCCACAAGCACTTTCAATTGAAGCAATCGTTACTCCGGCTGCAATTGACAGCAACTGCTTAACACCAAAATTTTTAAGCGTCAAGCAAATTTCAGCAACATCATTTGGTTTCACCGCGACAATAACTGAATCGCAATTCAGGATTCGCTCAGAAATAACTGACTCTGGAAATTCTTTACTTAAGATCGCTCGGCGATCAGAGCTTTTTTCAACTATCACCAATTCGCTAGGTAGTAAAAATCTTTCGGCAACTAATCCACGAGCGAGAGCGGCACCCATGTTGCCCCCGCCAACTATGACTAACGACGGGCTACTCATCACTAGATCACCCGGCACAGATTAATCAGCCTAGTTAGACACACTCGAACCACCTAACGGCTTCCCCGACCGCTCGGCAGTTCGAGTGCTACTAAGTTGTGTACGCATGGCTTTTGCTTTGGCAAAGCCAATTTCGAGGAGACTCCAAAACAGTTGTTCAACCACCGAATAAAGGGTGCCAATCACACGATCTAGCTCTCTTTCGACA
>WLFB01000032.1 GCA_009703975.1 Actinomycetota bacterium
CCATTTCTGAGTTTTCAACAATCGCATTGGCTTCACTCTCGAGACGATCAGCTTGACCAAGAAGATTTCTGCGCTCGGCTATAAGCATCTCGCGCTGCGACAACAAAAATTCGAAATTGAACTCTTTTGTCGGCGTTATACCGTCCTGCATTACGCCCTTAATGATTGGCGGCTTCGGTGGAGCAACTGGTTTTCGGTTAGCTTCAATCTCTGCAAGGCGTTCAGCCTCACGAGCGGCAAGCTTTGCAGCCTTTTCAGCTTCGCGAGCAGCTTTTATCGCCTGCTTCTCTTGCTCTTTGGCGGCACGCAATGCCAAGCGCTCAGCGATCTGATCAGCTTTTAGTTTTGCTCGCTCTTTAGCAACACGAATCGCTTCTTTTTTCTTTTCTTTTAGCAACTGTGCTTTCGCAGCCGCGGCCGCACGTTTTTCTATTTCGCGTTGACGCTTAAGTGCTTTGACAGCAGCCTCGCGCGCCTTCTTTTCGAGATTTTTTTGGAGTTCTAGCTTCTTTTTGAGATCAAGCTGCTTCTTCAACTCAAGCTTCTTTTTGAGATCCAGCTTCTTCTTTAACTCGAGCTTCTTCTTCAGCTCAAGCTTCTTCTTCAGCTCAAGCTTCTTCTTGAGTTCAAGCTTCTTCTTGAGTTCAAGCTTCTTCTTCAGATCGAGCTTCTTTTTAAGTTCAAGCTTTTTCTTCAGCTCAAGCTTCTTCTTCAACTCGAGCTTCTTTTTGAGATCTAGCTTCTTCTTCAACTCAAGCTTCTTCTTCAACTCGAGCTTCTTTTTGAGCTCAAGCTTTTTCTTAGACCCAGACGCACTCTTCTTGGGTGCGCTTTTTGCTGTTTTCTTCTTAGTCGACGACTTTTTCTTTGAAACCACTATCAGCACCTCCCAAGCGGCCCCAAAAATGAGGCGCTAATTTGACTGCCTTACGATAGCGGATTTAAAGGTATAAACGTTCTGGTTTCGTTGTCTGCGCTTTTATTTAACAGCATTTAGTGAAACAAATATCGCGACGCCATCAAGATCGGCGTTCGGGGTATGGTTTTCGACAAGTTCGATGTCAGTAGCCAAAGTTTCAGTCTTAATTGTTACTAAGTGACCAGATATCTGCTCGGAGAGTTCACTTGGCAAACCCAGTTGTAACTCAATACGGTCCGATACATCCAAACCTGATTCTCGGCGAAGCTGCTGAATGAGTCTTATTAAGTCACGCGCCACACCCTCTGCTTCAAGGTCAGGTGTCAAATCGATATCAAGAACTACAACACCCTCTGAGCTATTCAAGGTGGCACTGGCGCCAGAACTCTTAGGAACTAGTTTCAGATTGTATTCGCCTTCAAATAAATCAATTGAGCCGGCTGTAATCACGTTTCCGTTTCGCTTCCAGTCACCCTTCTTAACCGCAACAATAACTTGTTGTGTATTAGCGCCAAGTCGTGGGCCGACAACGCTCGGCACGACTTGCAATTCAAAAGCTGCAACCGATGACACATCGTCGGTAAATTCAACATCGCGCACGTTGACCTCATCTGCAATCACGTCAACAAATTTGCGCAGACCATCTGAATCGGCAGTCGCGACTATCAGTTTCGCCAAAGGAAGCCGAACGCGACGACCATGGACTTTTCTCAACGAGAGAGTTGTCGAGCAAACGTCACGAACACGATCCATCGACGCCACCAGCGCATCGTCTTGAATCAAAGAGTCGGCTGTCGGCCAAGGTTGTAAATGAACGCTTCGCTCGCCGGTTAAACCACGAAAAATTTCTTCGGTGATCAACGGCAACACTGGCGCGGCAACTCGTGTCAAGACATGCAATACCGAATGCAACGTGTTAATCGCCTCGATCTCACCAGACCAGAACCGATCTCTACTTCGTCTGATGTACCAATTAGTTAATACATCCAAAAATGTTCTGATTTCGGCGCATGCTGCAAACAGATCATATTTATCGAAACTTTTCGTCGTATCTGAAACCAAATCTCGCAATTTGGCGAAAATGTAGCGATCTAAAACGTTCTCGCTTGAAGTGTCGAACTTTCCGGTCAATGACTCGGCATTTGAATAAAGCGCAAGAAAGTACCAACTGTTCCAAAGTGGCAACATCACTTGACGTACAGTGTCACGCATACCGTCTTCGGTTACCGCGAAATCAGAGCCACGCAAAATTGAAGAAGATAACAAATACCAACGCATCGCGTCGGCCCCATGGCTATCAAAAACTTTCATCGGGTCTGGATAATTGCGCAGACTCTTTGACATTTTGGCGCCATCTTCGCCGAGCACAATGCCGTGACTCACGCAGTTGAGAAATGCTGGTCGATCAAACAGCGCGGTTGCCAAAACATGCAATGTATAAAACCACCCGCGAGTTTGGCCGATGTACTCAACAATGAAATCACCCGGATAGTGATTCTCGAACCACTCTTGATTTTCAAACGGATAATGCACTTGAGCAAACGGCATTGATCCGCTCTCAAACCAGCAATCCAAAACTTCTGGCACACGCCGCATCATTGACTTGCCTGTTGGGTCGTCTGGGTTAGGGCGCACAAGTTCATCGATCGTTGGTCGATGTAGCTCTTGAATATCGACACCGAAATCGCGTCGAAGTTCTTCGAGACTTCCATAAACATCGATTCGTGGATATTCAGGATTGTCACTTCGCCAAACTGGAATCGGCGAACCCCAAAAACGGTTACGACTGATCGTCCAATCCCGGGCGTTTTCTAACCACTTTCCAAAACTGCCGTTCTTCAAATGATCTGGCACCCAAGTCACTTGCTGATTCAATTCGACCATTCGATCTTTAATTGCAGTTACTTTTACGAACCACGACCCAACTGCTTTATAAATCAGAGGTTTGCCTGTGCGCCAACAATGGGGGTACGCGTGATCATAAGTCTCATGACGAATCACCACGCCACGATCTTTTAGAACTCGAATAATTGCCGGGTTGGCATCAAAAACCAATTGACCTTCGAAATCTTTTACTTCGCTCGTGAAACATCCGCGTGAATCAACTGGGACAACGAGTTCTATGTTCTCATCTTGACAAACACGTTGGTCGTCTTCGCCGAAGCCTGGCGCCAGATGCACTACCCCAGTGCCGTTATCTGTGGTTACGAAATCACCGGCGATAACTCGAAATGAGTTCGGCTGATCAGCAAAATAATCAAATAGCGGCGCATATTTTCGACCAACCAATTCGGAACCTTTGAGTGTCGAAATAATCTTTGGCTCTGGAAACTCTCGTTCGTAAGACGCAAGGCGTTCAACCGCCAAAATTAGTTTTTTGCCGTCATGTTCAATGACCGCGTAGTCAACATCAACCGCAACAGCCAGCGCCAAGTTTGACGGCAATGTCCATGGCGTTGTTGTCCATGCAAGAATAAACTCACCGGTTTCTAATTTAAAAGCAACTGTCAACGCTGGGTCTTGCACTTGACGATAAGCATCATCCATTCGAGTTTCGGTGTTCGAAAGTGGCGTCTCAAGCGCCCAAGAGTAAGGCAGAACGCGAAAGCCTTCATAAATCAAACCCTTATCCCAAAGCGTTTTGAAAGCCCACATCACGCTCTCCATATATGGTGTGTCGAGCGTCTTATAGTCGTCTTCGAAATCAACCCAACGTGCTTGACGAGTTACATATCTCTCCCAATCGCTGGTGTACTGCAAAACCGAACTTCGACAATATTCATTGAACTTGTCGATGCCAAAATCTGTGATCGCCTGTCGCCCGGAGATTTTAAGTTGGCGCTCTGCTTCTGCTTCTGCTGGAAGCCCATGGCAATCCCAACCAAAACGACGATCGACACGCTGACCTCGCATCGTGCGATACCTGGGTACCGCGTCTTTAACAAAACCTGTTAGTAAATGTCCGTAGTGTGGCAATCCATTTGCGAAAGGTGGACCGTCATAAAAAACGAATTCGTTTTCGCCATTGGCTCCGGCTTGATTCGACTCAACAGATGCTTCGAATGTTTTATCTTGTTTCCAAAATTCTAAAGTTCGTGACTCTTGTAATGGAAAATTCGGTTGCGGCTCTACTTGTGGGTACGACACGCGCGACTTAACATCTCAGGATCATGCCCTGCACAACAATCTGCAGGAATAACAACACAACCAAGGAAGAAAAATCAATTGCGCCAGTTCGGGGCAATTTTTGACGCACTGCGCTCAAGACTGGCTCAGTAATGCGACCGACAAAATAAGAAACTTGGGCGATGAACCCACCACTTGTCGAAGGAAACCAAGAAAGTACAACCCGCACGATGATCATCATCGTAAAAAGTGACACTGCATTACATAAAAGTGATCGCATATTTTAAACTTTCGACTAGTTCTAGCCTCGAATAACTCGAGCGCCAGAAGGTTTCATCATAAACACGCCCGAACTAACTTTCTCAATCCCTCCACCTTGTGCGTAACAAACACCGCTAGCAAAATCAAGAATCCGGCGCATAACCCTCGTATCGGTGTCTTGCAGGTCAATAATCACCGGAGTGCCTTTTCTGAAATGATCAACGATTCCTTTGACCTCTTCGTAACTTTGCGGTGAAACTGTAATCGGCGTAGATGACGGAAGTACCTGTCGAACACTTGCATCAGCTCGGCGACCAGATGCCGGTCTAATAGTTAGACCCGAGTCGTGCTGCTCTTGCTGCCTACGAATTGCCACCTCTGACTGCAGATCGCCAGCGCCATCAGCATCATCAAAACGCGATCGATTGCCTAGCCCCGGACCTTGGCCATAACCCGGACCTTGACCATAACTTGGACTTTGTCCATAACCCGGAGCACCACGACGGTCATCGCGCATGTCCCTGCCAAAATCTTGCTCATTTTGTGGCTCGTCTTGGTAGTCGTCATATGAGACATCATCGCCTAGACCCAAATAATCCATTGCACGTCGAAACATTGACATCCGATCAGTTTACTTGCCTGAATGCTCTCAAAACGTGACTTAATGTGCGCTTTTAGGTCCTCGCGCCAAACAAACCTGACCCTATACGTACAGCAGTTGAACCTTCTTCTACTGCTATTTCGAGGTCGGCAGTCATCCCCATACTTAACTCTTTGAGACTTAATTCATTGGCTATTTTGCTGATGAGACGAAAGGCATTTCGAGTCGCTGTCGGATCGCTTTGGGTTGGCCCAACAGTCATTAGCCCAATGACATCTAGACCAAGACTCTGCGCCTTTGCATACAAAGTCTCTACATCGCTCGGTTCACAGCCACCTTTATCAGGCTCATTTGTTGAGTTGACTTGCAACATAATTTGCACTGGTTTTACTGGCTTCACTGGGTTTGTGACCAGACAGCGCTTGGCGATTTCATCTATCAAACTGAGGCGGTCAACGCTTTGCCAAATATCCACACAATTGACAAGCGATTTGATTTTATTACTTTGCAGTCGCCCAATAAAGTGCACGGGCAATCGTTGATCTTCTGGCACTAGCCCAGACTTTGCGATTAGCTCCTGCGCGTAGTTCTCACCGACTGCGTCGCATCCGGTCGTAAAAGCACTAGTCATAGCAGTCACATCAAAAGTCTTGGTGACCGCAATCAACTTAACGTTTTTGCCACCTGCATTTAAAATTCGGGCACGAATTGCAGAAACACGCTCGGCGAGTTCTTCTAAGTTCGGTGAACTAAATGTCGTCAACGACAATCAACAATTACTTCAGAAAAGATGGCAGGTCGTCGTCATCATCGCTGATCAATGGATCAGAACCACCAAATAATTCTTTCAATCGCGCAGGCTTCGCATCTGGCCGAGTCGTACCCGAAGTCGCCGTATTGCGACCATCACTTCGAGTAGATGCACGTTGCGGCGATCCGTCCCATCGATCAAAACCTGCGGCCACAACCGTGACTCGAACTTCGTCATTGATCTCGTCGTCGATAACTAAACCGTGAATAATGTTTGCATCTTGATGTGCGACACTTCGCAGAATCTCCATTGCGTTCGTCACTTCAAACAACCCAACATTCGACGGGCCAGTTATGTTTACAATCACACCACGAGCACCTTCAAGCGATGCCTCAAGCATCGGTGAATTGATCGCCGCATTCGCAGCAACTGTCGCACGATTTTCTCCGGTTGCAGAACCAGTACCCATCAATGCGGTACCCGCATTTGCCAAGACAGCCTTGACATCGGCAAAGTCAGTATTAATCAAACCTGGTGTCGTGATTAAACCAGTGATGCCTGAAACGCCCTGATACAAAACATCATCGGCTCGCTTGAAGGCCTCAAGCAAAGTTGTCTTCTCAGTCGAGATCGCGAGCAATCTTTCATTTGGAATAACCACAAGAGTGTCAACTTTTTCTTTAAGCGCGGCAATACCTGCATCAGCTTGAACTGCGCGACGACGACCCTCAAAAGCAAACGGACGTGTAACAATTGCCACGGTGAGTGCACCCTCAGACTTGGCGATCTCAGCGACAATCGGTGCGGCACCAGTTCCTGTTCCGCCACCTTCACCAGCGGTGATGAATACCATATCTGCACCTGCAATAACTTCTTGAATTTCGGCACGATGTTGCTCTGCTGCCTGACGACCAACTTCTGGGTCAGCGCCAGCGCCAAGACCTCGTGTTAACTCGCGACCAATATCAATTTTCATGTTTGCGTCACTGAGCAGCAACTGCTGAGCGTCTGTATTTATCGCAATAAATTCAACGCCACGCATTCCAGACTCGATCATTCGATTGATCGCGTTGACTCCACCACCGCCAACACCAATAACTTTGATGACTGCGAGATAATTCTGAGGCTGACCCGCCATTTAAAATAAACCCGCGAAAGTAAACATTCCGTCTAGTCTGCCATATTTTTTAACCAGCAACAGGCATTCTGGCAACTTCACGTTTACTACAGACGTATATATAGAGATCTTTATATAAATCTAACCGTCGGTAAGGCTCTACTTTGACTGGACTGTTGGGATATCTGGATTACTCAAGTCAATTGAGACGATCTGCTTTGAGTCCTGGCGCCGAAGCAATACCACCAGACTTATTAGTTTATTTAGCACATCAACAGGCTCACCAAAGTTGACGAGCGTGCCAGATCTCAGAGTCATAACTAACTGATTAGGTCCACCAGTGCCAACGTTCAGCACAAGCACCGATAACTCATCGGGTAATCCAGTTGCCAACTGTGCTGCAGCTTTATACAAAGCACCGGCGCTGTTACCCGGAGAAAGATTTGGACCAACGCCCGTGATCTGTAGATATTCAGTTGGCTGACCATCTTCAACAGCTAAAACACGTCCCTCTGCGTCAACAATCCGAGCACGATTATCCACACCGATAAACCAAGCAACCGGAACGCGCTCTGCAATTTCGATTAGTAAACGAGACGGGAAAAATTGCCTAATGCGAACAGTCTCAACCCAAGGGTCGTCTTCAAGTCGACTTGCTGCCTCACGAGTATCAACTGTTAGTAAAGGTTTACCAAGGAGTGACTGCTCAACGGAGTTCAATAGATCTTTGTTCATATATTTTGAACCTTCAATCTCTACCTCACGCACAGCAATAATCGGTGACGCCAAGACGATGAGCACTAACGAAATGACACCAAAAACGGCAGAGCCGGTTATCAAAAACTTGGTTCTTTTTCGCATTGACCTCTTGAACGACACTTCGCGCTCAACATCTGCCGCTGTGTCATCGATAATTACAAAAGTCGCCGAAGTCGGAGCAATGTTTACTGTCTCAGTTTGAGCATCAATCGGAAACGTGCTGTCAGTTGGTAACCGTAATTCTTCGTCAACAATCACAACTCGCTTAGGGTTGTCAGAATCAGGTACGACTGGTTCTGTTTTTGGTGTTTCAATAACGGCGGGCACATCTGCATCTAGAAAACTCGTTGAATCTTTGACAATTGGCTCAAATTTGTCGTCAAGTTCGTATTCGACAACATGCATGTCTTGTTTTGGACCTCTAAAAATACTGATCGGAGTTGCATTGCCTTCAAATGCATCTCTCAACTCTGCGAGCACATCTTCTGAAAGTTTTTCAGAAATAACCGGAACAGGTAGCGACGAGTCAGGACTTGTAGAAACCCCGAATGCTGCATCTAGTTGCGAGTTCGAGTTCGACGGCTTAAGGATTTGTGCACCTGCTTCAGAACTCACTGCTGTCGGAAAACCAACTAAACGAATCTCGCTGCGAAGATCAATGCCATGTGCTTCGCTTACGCGCTGGCGAATAAACGTCATCAACTCGACAACATCGTCTGCGCTTCCACCTTCGTCAGATTGAATAAAGTTGGCGTGCTTGTCTGAGACACACGCTGAGCGAATTCGGTACCCGCGCAATCCGAGTTCGTCTATCAATTCGCCTGCAGACGTAACTCCTGCTACTGGGTTAACAAAAACCGAACCAGCATTTTGCCCACCAGGTTGATTTTCTCGGCGCCATTTGACTATCTCAGACAATCTCGACTGGCCGACAATCGTGTCGCCCCAACTCAGCCGCAAAGTTGCAGACAATACGACATGATCGTCGGTTAAATCTGATCCGCGAAATCGTAAACCCAAATCAGCAGCGGAAACATTTGCTTCAATTCCGTGCTCAAGGTGAAATAATCTAACGCTCAGCAATGAGGCGATCATGTCGGCGCCGTGACCACCCGCGTTCATTCTTACTGCCCCACCTATTGCACCAGGTACTCCAACTGCCCACTCGAGCCCAGTCAAACCATGGTGAACACTTTGACGCGCCAGCACGGGAAGAGGCGCCATCGCCCCAGCAATCACGATTGGAGAACCACCTACGGTCGGAAGATTTATCAATTCGGCGAATGGTCCAAGAGTGACCGCAATGCCACGGAAGCCTCGGTCGCTGACCAACATGTTGCTACCACGGCCGATCACGACGACTGGAACCTTGACTTTAGACAGCGCTCGCGACAGCGAATGCAGATCTTCAACTGTCAACACTCGCATAAATAACGATGCTGCACCACCAACTCTGTAAGTCGTGTACTGCGCGAGTGGTTCGTTTTGGGTTACGCGATCTCCTAATAGCGATGCGATTCGCGATAAATCTTTATCATTGACGTGCGTAATGTCGGTGATCACTGGCTGGTCAACTTTCGCGAAATTAGTTCTGAAGGGAGCATGGCGATGTCACCACACCCCATTGAAATGCAAAGATCTCCAGACTTGAGCTCACCATCTAGAAATTCTATGAGATCACTACGTTTTGGTTGGTATATCACTTTCAGATTTGGATGTGCAGAACGGATTGCGTTAACGACCAACTCGCCAGTGACCCCAGCGATTGCTGCTGTACCCGAAGCATAAATATCTGTGACAACTACCAAATCAGCATCACTGAATGAGTTGGCGTAGAGGTGCGAAATCACCGACATTCGATTGAAACGATTTGGTTGAAACACTGCGACGACTCGCGACCACGAATCAGATTTATCTCGTGCGCCGGCCAGCACAGCTGAAATCTCATTAGGTAAATGGGCATAATCGTC
>WLFB01000033.1 GCA_009703975.1 Actinomycetota bacterium
ACGACAGTCGCCATAACGAACTCCTCGCCTTTTTTGGCAAGGTCAACGGCAATCTCAAGAATACCGAATCCGTCAATGTGACTGTCACCCATCAGGCATCCGTTTTCACAGGTGGGAAACCTGAAATATCTTTTTTGGTTGTCAACGCTTCGTAAACACGATCTGGCAACAATGGCATATCAATGTTTCGAACACCAGTGTCTTTGACCGCATCCATAACTGCATTAACAAACGCAGCAGGGCCACCTACAGTTGCACACTCGCCAATACCTTTTGCACCAATTGGATGGTGAGGGCACGGCGTTACAACTTCATGAAGTTCGAAGCCAGGTGTCTCCCATGCTGTTGGCAATAGATAATCCATGTAGTTCGAACCAACACAGTTGCCTTCAGAATCAAAAGTTATGAACTGCATGCTCGCCATTGCATATGCTTCGGTCAGCCCGCCCATGATTTGACCTTCAACAATCATCGGGTTGATTCGCACACCGCAATCGTCAACTGCAACGACTTTGAGTACATCCCAAACACCTGTCTGTGGATCAACCTCAACAGTTGCGATGTAACAAGCAAATGGCCATGTCAAGTTTGGTGGGTCGTAGTACGACACATTTTCTAAGCCAGGCTCGAGACCGTCGGGCATATTTGTATAAGCCGCAAATGCACAGTCTTGAATTGTTACTCCACGTGTTGGTGCGCTTCGAACGTAGAAACGTCCTAACTCCCACTCGACGTCTTCTTCTGAAACTTCAAGTAAGTGAGCCGCAATCTTGCGAGCCTTTGCTCGAATCTTGCGCGACACCATTGCTACTGCTGCACCTGCCACTGGTGTTGATCGTGATGCGTATGTTCCCATGCCGAATGGCGCAGTATCAGTGTCGCCTTCTTCGACAACAATGTCGTCAGCCGGAATGCCAAGTTCGTGAGCAACAATTTGAGCCCATGTAGTCTCGTGACCTTGACCTTGTGATTTTGCACCGGTGCGCAAAATTGCTTTACCAGTCATGTGAACACGCAACTCCGCAGAGTCAAACATTTTGATTCCTAAAATGTCATATGCTCGGCTGTTGCCCGCACCGAGCGGCTCTGTCATTGTCGAAATACCAATGCCCAATAGTCGTCCACGTTTTTTGGCTTCTTCTTTTTGTTTCAGAAAATCTTTATAGCCGATTGCTTCAAGACCAATGTCAAGACACTTTGCATATTGCCCAGAGTCAGTCAAGAAACCAAATGCAGTGCGATGCGGAAAATCATCATCGTGAACTAAGTTGACCCGACGAAATTCGGCTTGATCGATACCGAGGTCGTCAGCTGCAGCCTGAACCATTCGTTCTTGAAAGAACATCGCTTCAGTAACTCTGAACGAACATCGATACGCAACTCCGCCAGGAGCCTTATTGGTGTAAACACCTCGTGCAGTTAAGTGTGCTGCCGGAATGTCATAACAAGCGAAAGCCGAATGCATCAAACCAATTTTGAATTTGCTTGGTTGAGCGTCGGAGAAGAAAGCACCGTGATCAGAGTCGGTGTGCATTCGCACTGCAAGAATCTTTCCGTCTTTACGAAGCGCAAGCTCTCCCTTTAGATAAACGTCACGACCAAAACCTGTTGAGATTAAGTTGCCCGTCTTGTCTTCAATCCACTTCACAGGCTTTTCAAGCAAAATCGATGCAAGAATCGACATTACATAACCTGGATAAACCGGAACTTTGTTTCCAAAGCCGCCGCCCAAGTCTGGTGAAATGATACGAATCATATGCTCGGGTAATTCTGCAACTAGAGCAACTGCGGCACGAATGATATGAGGTGCTTGAGTTGTCATATATACGGTCAACTTTGAAGTTGAACGATCGAAGTCAGCGATTGATCCACAAGTTTCGATTGGTGATGGGTGCGAACGCGGGTAATGAAGTTCTAACTTCGATACCTTGTCGGCACTCGCAAACGCTTTATCGGTCGCGGCTTTGTCGCCAACTTGCCAATCGAAAACAACATTGTCTTTCTGATTTTCTTTATCGTCACGAATCAGTGGCGCGCCAGGTGCAAGTGCTTGCATCGGGTTGACTATCGGCGTGAGTGGTTCGTAATCAACGACGATCGCTTCGCAACCATCTTTCGCGATATAAGGGTCATCGGCGATAACACAAGCAACTTCTTGTCCTTGAAAACGAACTTTGTCCGTTGCTAAAACTGCTTGCGTATCGTAAGACAAAGTTGGCATCCACGCAAGGTTTCTTGCCGCCATCATTTCACCAGTTAAAACAAGACGAACACCAGGTATCGCCCAGGCCGCACTCACATCAATTGACTTTATTCGTGCATGCGCTAGTGGGCTGCGAAGAATCTCCATGTGCAACATGCCAGGCAAGACCACATCGTCGACGTAGTTTCCTTTGCCGCGGATGAATCGATTATCTTCAACACGACGGCGGCTCGCGCCCATTCCGCCGATCTTGATCTCATCAAGACTCATTTAGTGTTCCTCCTCATTTGCCGGACTGTGCTCTCATCTTCTCGGCTGCCCAAAGAACAGCTTTAACAATGTTTTGATATCCAGTGCAACGACAGAGGTTGCCTGAAAGTGCCCAACGAATTTCATCTTCAGTTGGATTTGGATTCTCATCAAGTAATGCTTTTGCCGAGAGCATCATTCCTGGTGTGCAAAAACCGCATTGCAGACCGTGCTCATCTTTGAAACCTTCTTGAATCGGATCAAGTTCACTTGCCGTGGCCATACCCTCGACCGTCATCACGTCATGACCATCTGCTTGTACTGCCAACACAGTGCAGCTTTTTGCTGGTTTGCCATCTAGTAAAACTGTGCAGGCACCGCAGTTTGTTGTGTCGCAACCAACGTGTGTACCTGTTAGACGAAGGCCTTGGCGAATGAAGTGCGCAAGCAACAATCGTGGCTCAATATCTGCAGTTCGGTTTACACCATTAACTCTGATCGATACTCGACGAACCGGCACTTCGCCTGGTTGGTCTCCCCTTACTTCTTCATAAAGACTTGTCATCTCATGCCGCCTTAGTTTTGGTTGAATTTATCTCTGTAAGAATTCGCACCACGAATGTGCGTACAACTTGTTTTTTGTAAGCAGCACTTCCGCGATGATCACTTCGTGGTTGAGCAGCCTGAGCGGCAAGATCAGCGGCTCGTTCAATTGCTTCACTTGTTAACGGCGAGCCGACAAGAGACTGTGCAGCATCAGTTGCATTAACTGTTGAACTACCGACACCGGTTAAACCGATTCCGGCACGAATAACACTTGCGCCAGAAAGTTCGAGTGCAACAGCAACTCCAGCAGTGGCGAAATCACCGATGCGACGCTCAAGTTTTAAATATCCACCGAAACGAATTCCTTTTGTTGCCGGAATAATTGCCTCAATTGCAATTTCGTTACTTGCAAGCACATTTTGAAACGGCCCAGTTACAAAATCACGAACGGCAATTGTGCGACGACCCTTTGGGCCCTGTGCAACAATCATTCCGTCAAGAGCGATCATCGCCGAAGCCCAATCGCCCTGCGGATCAGCGTGACACACTGAACCGACAAAGGTTCCGCGATTACGAACTATCGGGTCGGCCACAAGTGGCGCTGTTGCAGCGAGTGTTGGCTGGTGTTGCGCAAGAATACTTGACTTCTCTAAATCAGAGTGCCTGCAAAGTGCTCCAATATGAAATGTTCCGTCTGCGTCGGCGCGATGATAATTAAGGTCTGGAATATTATTTATGTCAACAAGCATTTCTGGTGATGCGAAGCGCAACTTCATCATCGGAATAAGACTCATGCCACCTGCAAGAATCTTCGCCTCGCCATTGCCTTTTGTCAGCAACGCAATTGCTTCTTCAATAGTCTTCGGTGACTCATAATTAAATCGAGACGGATACATAGTTTTGTTACCTCGTTGTTATTTCTTTGAGTGTGGGTCGCGCACTGCTGTTGGCGACGAATCTGCATCAGGGTCTGGACGACGCTCTTGGTGCGGTGGCCATGGGCCTTGCACCGGCTGGCCAGCAACTTTCAAATGATCAATCAATTGCGGCCACGCCCAAACAGTTGGACTCTTGCCAGTCTTTGGCGCATTTTCGATTAATTCAAAAAGACGTGGACTGCCCTTGCTGTGCCCATCAGATTCAATTGCCATGACGACCCCCATCGACTTGCAAATTCTTTAAGTGGTTGCACCATACCAATGTCTTGTGTCATAGTGCAAGTCAGAGAACATAATTTCGTTCGAGATGCATACCAATTTTAGTACTGTCGTGGTGTGCAACAAGTTGAATCGCCTGCCGACAAATGGCGTGAAAGCCTTATGGGCTGGGGCATTCCTGAGGCGATACTTCGACAAGCACCCCAATCACCGTGGGTTCATCCCCCTGAAAGTTTTAAACCTGTTATTGATCTCACGCTTGCGACACCAAGTTGGTTGCGGGCAAGAGAAGCACTTGATGCATGTCAATCAGGTTCGCAAATTCTTGACATTGGTTGTGGCGGTGGACGTGGATCGCTCGGTCTTGCACCACCTGCAGTTCGCATAATCGGCGTCGACCAACAGCAGACAATGCTTGATTTGTTTGCCAAAGAAGCGACTTCACGCTCTATTGAATTCGCAACAATTAAGGGTCAGTGGCCGGAGGTCGCTGAGCAAACACCGATCTGCGATGTTGTTGTCTGTCACCACGTTTTTTTCAATGTTGCCGAACTGCAACCTTTCGTTCTGCAACTGGCATCGCACGCGCGCCGACGAGTAGTTGCCGAGATTCCGATGTATCACCCACTTTCAAATCTTTCGCCTGCCTGGAAACAATTCTGGAACCTTGACCGACCGAAAAACCCGACAGCATTTGACGCCGTAGCAGTGATACGCGATCTTGGTTTTGATGTGCATATCGAAACTTTTGAAATGGATGACCCGAAAACTGGTGTATCCGACCTCGATGTTGAACATACACGCGTCAGACTCTGCCTAGATAAATCGCGCGACCCAGATGTACGTGAATTTCTGATTAATCGCGACCGATCACCAAGATCTATCGCGACTATATGGTGGGATACGAATAATGAGAATATGGGGAGTAATGAATAGCCATCCATGGAATAAATCATTTGTGTGGCAAAACCACACGGTTACGAGTGGTGCCCTCACCCAAACCCAGATTGATCAATTCGATAACGACGGCTATGTAATAGTCAATGATATTTTCACTTCAGATGAGCTGAAAGAACTCGTCAAAATCACTGATGTGGCGCAAGCCGAGGCTGCAGCATTTTTAGCAGCGCAACCGAACGAGCGAATTGCAATCTCAGAAATCGGGGCAATCACTTTTGCCGCCCAACTTGCAAGCACTAAACCAGAGATTCAAAAATTCGTTAAAAACACAACAATCATGGGGGCATGTCGCGACCTTATTGGCCCTGACGTGCGGATGTACCACGATCAAGCGGTTTACAAGCAGATCGAAAAGCCACGGCGGTTTCCGTGGCATCAAGACAACGGCTATTTGTTCGTAGAGCCTCAGCACTATTTGACATGTTGGATTGCGCTCAACGATGTCACTATCGAAAATGGTTGCCCTCAAATCATCTCAGGGCTTCACAAAAACGGAACTCTCTCGCACTACTTTGTGCCGACTCTTGGCTACGAATGCTTCGAAAATCCACCATCAACACCAGTCGTTGCCGAGATCAAAGCAGGTGGTGCAGTTTTCTTTTCGTCACTAACCCCGCACCTGACTGGGCCAAACAATTCAAACGATGTGCGCAAGGCATACATCATTCAATATGCGCAACATGATGCTGTGGTTCTCGAAGGCAATGCTGCCGATGGTGCGTCAACCGGTAGTCACACGATTGCGAGCGAGTCTCGGGGTATCGCCGTGCTCGAATCAGGCCAAATCTGCGCTAATTAATTTAACTGCGTATTCAAAAGCGCTTCTTGGGCGCGAATATTGCGCATTGCTTTATCTGAGAAATACTTGCCGTGCGTAATCGCCATTGTCTGTTCAGAATCAGCGCAGAGCATCACGATTTCAATATTGTCATCAGTATTTCGCTCTTCAAGATCGCTCATCCGTTCAGAAGCAGTCGGGCCTTCGTCTTCGGTATAGCGGTCAATACTCAAAAGCAAACCTTCGCGACGAGCGTACTTAACGACTACAAGCATGCTCATAACTATAGGCTCCAATCAGTTTCAGACATCAGCGATTTAATCACAAAGAGTTGTTGTTCAATCTCAGCAATTTCATTCAAAGCGAGGAGATTATGGTCATATCCAACCTTGCCAATCTTTTTTGATGATTCATCTAAACCAGTAGCAATTTGCTGAATCAACGACTTTGCATGGACAGAAAATTGGTCTAACTCCAAACCCAGGCCGTAACGAAATCCTCGACCCACAAGTTCGCCGAAGGCCTCACTTGTTGTAGCCCAAAAGTCTTGTAGCTGTGTGCGCACTTGTACCTCAAAGATCAAACCATCCTGACGAAGCTCAATATGCACCGCTCGATATCCGTGATTTGGTAAAACTCTGCGATCAATAATTCGATAACCACCATTCAAGTGCAACGCCAAAATCTCAGTAACTACAGAGTCCTGAATTTCATAACTGTTTGGGATGACTATTCGACAACCGATTATGTCTCGAATTTGGCTGAGCCGTAAATTTGTCCTAATTAACTTTTCACGAATAGTTCGATAATTTTTGAGACGCCCAGTTACTTTGTAATTGTGAGAACCAAACCTCTGTCGCAGAGTTGCTTGAAGTTCAATAAATGCGATGCGCCATGTGCCACGCATCAAATGCAATAGCTTCCAGTCGGCTGGGGTCATCGTGTCGGTTCGAATTGCTTCACCAAGCAGGTCTATTTGCTTGGTTGATTGCAGCACACACCGATGTGTGCGTCCGAGAACTCAGATGGAGATTGGTGGTTGACGGTTGATTAGAGTGAAAATGTGGTTGAGTCGACGAAAGTTTTCGTGCATGGAAATCCTGAGACGTCAGCGATTTGGTCGCCACTCGTTGACGAGTTACACAAAAACGGCATTAACAATATTGTTTTGTTAACACCGCCAGGTTTTGGTGCACCAACTCCAAATGGTTGGGGTGCATCAGTAAACGAATATCGCGATTGGCTTCTCCGCGAACTTGACATGATCAACACACCGATCGATTTAGTTGGTCACGACTGGGGTGCAGGTCATGTGTTTGGCGTTTTAGCGGCGCGGCCTAACTTTGTGCGGTCATGGGCAACTGATTGCATTGGTTTATTGCACCCAGAATACAAATGGCATGATGCAGCGCAAGGTTGGCAGGCACCTGACATCGGCGAAACAATGGTGGCTGGCATGGTCGCGATGTCGGCTGACCAATTTGCGGATTATTTTTCGTCGCTCGGCATGACTCGCGAAATAGCAATAGAAGTTAAAGCTCATCTCAATGATGAATTCGCACGATGCATTCTCGGCCTTTATCGCGATGCGGCACAACCAACGATGATCAAACTCGGAGAACGGTTTACGGCCGCGTCACCACAGAACGGTCTGGTAATTATTGCCGCCAACGATCACTTCGCGGGGTCCGCGGAACAAATGCAACAATTTGCCGCGGGTGTGAATGCAAAGATAGCAAATATCCCAGAAGCAGGACATTGGTGGATGATTGAACGCCCTGCGCTCGCCGCGTCGATATTAATTAATCACTGGCAAAGCAAAAACTAAGAGCAGCAGTTTCCGTCAGCGCTAACGGGGATATTCGCACGAAAAGTCGGAGCATCGGCGAGAACCGTGTAGTACTCCCATGGTGCGCCGTCTGGGCTGTTAACCCAAACCTTGTTTTGCACTGCGTAGCAGCAAGTCTCATTTTTCTCGATTTTGTCGACGAGCCCGAGATCTGAAAATCGGTTTATTGCTTGCTCAACTTGCTCGGCGTCTTCAACTTCTACCCCGAGATGGTTGATGTGCTGATATTCGACACCTTGTGTACGTTGCGTCTCAATTAGAACCAATTTAAGCGGGGGTTCAACAATTGCGAAGTTTGCATAGCCCTCTTTGACCTTCGCTGGCTTCGTATTAAACATCTTTGAGTAGAACTCAATTGCTTCTTCTAAATTGCTGACGTTGAGTGCAAGTTGAACTCGTGACACTGGGGCTCCTCTTTTGAGTTGATTATTGCAAGTCTAATTCGATTGAGCCAGACATTCTTTAACCATCGCCTGTAATAACTTTGCGTCGACTTTCCAATCGCTTGGCACTCGAATTGTTTTCTTATTCACTTCAAAGGTTTTAAGTTTCGGCGCGAACTTTTTAATCACACTCGGGTTCCATGGCGCGATCAGAATATGATTTTTGCCAGCATAAACGCCAAAAATATATTCATCATTCATTTTCAACATTGGAGTATTCCAGGCGATTACCAATTTCATCTTTGGATTAGCATCGGTTATCGCCTTAAAAATTGCGCGAACTGTCTTTTTTGTCGTTGCATCATGCGGGGCGAGATATTCGGTGAGATTGTTAAACCGTTTTGAAGTTTTTGATCCACGCGAAAACATAACTAGCGCATTTGCATGGGCCTGACTAAACCCGTGATTCTCTTTGAGAAATGCAATTTGCTCAGCGTATTTTTGGTCGGCTAGTTCGGCCATAACGCCATGCCAATAAGGCATCGGCTGGCCATACTTCTTTTCAATCGCCGGAAAGAACGCCGATCGATCACCACTTTTTTCAGCCATCTATACGTATCTTATTTAGCGAAATAGTTGGTGACAAAGCTACGAGTTTGATTCAAACAACTGGGGTTTGCGAGGAGAAATGCAGAAGATGTTGCGTTACAGTCAATTGCCGAGAACAGCCATGCATCTAGAGATTGACCGCCGCGACATTCGCCAGTTTCGACTCATCGAAACGAATCCACCACAAGAATTGCCAGACGGGCACGTATTGCTTCGCCTCGAACGCGCGGCCCTGACTTCTAACAATATTTCCTATGCGTTTAGCGGTGAGATGCTTGACTACTGGGGTTTCTTCCCAACCGAAGCAGATTGGGGACGCCTACCGGTGATGGGTTTCGGCATTGTTACCGCATCAACTTGCGCAGATATTGAAGTCGGCGGTCGCTACTTCGGGTTCTTCCCCCTTGGCGATCATCATGTTGTGCAGGCGCAGTCATCAAGTAGTGGCTTTACCGATATTGCCGAGTGGCGCGCGAAGCATGCATCAACCTATAAAAATTTCACTCGCGCAGAGGCGACTATGCAACACGATCGATACGCGATTTTTCGTGGTTTGTATATGA
>WLFB01000034.1 GCA_009703975.1 Actinomycetota bacterium
AGTTTCGTAACTTTGGCACGACAACTCAATGACATAAACGGTCAAACAATAGTTTTTTTCGTCATGGTCGTAGCTGCCGCTGAAGTAGTAGTGGGTCTTGGCATCATTGTGGCAATCATGCGCAATCGAAGTTCGATGACCGCCGACGATCTCACAGAGTTGAAGGGCTAATCATGCTCGACTTAATTTGGCTGATACCGGTACTACCACTTGCTGGTGCTGGCGTTAACTTAATTTTGGGTCGAAGACTTGGCGATCCAAAAGCAGGTTGGGTCGCGACCCTCGCAACCGCTTCATCATTTTTGGTGACGGTGCTGGCTTATTTCGAGATGTTGGGGCTACCAGCCGAAGAACGCAGCCACGTAGTAAAAATGTTTTCTTGGATCGGAGTTGGCTCGCTACAAATTGATCTCGCAGTTCTAGCCGACCCACTAAGCATTGTGATGGCGTTATTCGTTACAGGCATTTCAACACTGATTCATCTTTATGCAATCGGCTACATGCATGGGGACGCTAAGTTCCCAAAATTCTTTTTATATTTAAATCTTTTTGTGTTCAGTATGTTGATGCTCGTTCTCGGCGAAAATCTACTTGTCACGTTCTTGGGCTGGGAAGGTGTCGGTGCTTGCAGTTATTTCTTGATTTCATTTTGGCACACTCGAAATAGTGCAGCGGTCGCGGGCAAAAAAGCATTCGTCACTAATCGCATTGGTGACTTCGGTGTAATGGCCGCAATGTTTTTAGCATTCAATAGTCTCGGCACGCTTTCGTATCACGCAATTAACGAATCTGCTCATAGCGGCGAGCTGGCTGCAGTTTCAGCTACAGCAATTGGGCTGCTACTTTTTGTTGGTGCTTGCGGCAAGAGCGCCCAACTTCCGCTTTATCTTTGGTTGCCAGATGCGATGGAAGGTCCAACCCCAGTTTCGGCGTTGATACACGCCGCAACGATGGTGACATCGGGTGTGTTTTTAATGACGCGCATGAGTCCTGTTTTGCATGCTTCGTATGATTGGGTACCAACAGTTATTGCCGTAGTTGGTGCTGCTACTGCGCTTTATGCCGCAACTGTTGCAGTTGCGCAAAACGATATTAAAAAAGTTCTCGCTTACAGCACCGTTTCGCAGTTGGGCTACATGTTTTTAGCAGTGGGTTCTGGTGCATATGTTGCCGCAATTTTTCACATGGTGACCCACGCGTTTTTTAAGGCGCTGTTGTTTCTCGGTTCAGGTTCTGTAATCCACGGCATGCATCATGAGCAAGACATGCGCCGCATGGGGGCGTTGCGAAAAGTAATGCCAGTTACTGGATTTACATTCATCATCGGCTGGCTAGCTATCGCCGGAGTGCCGCCGTTTGCTGGTTTCTGGTCGAAAGACGAAATATTGCTTTATGTATATGCGAATAATCGTGGTCTCTACGTGGTTGGTTTGATTACCGCACTATTGACGGCGTTTTATATGACTCGCCAAGTCATCATGGTGTTTTACGGCAAAGCAAAATGGAATGACCACAGCGCCGAACACGGCTCACACGGCGACTTAATCCCACACGAAAGTAGCTGGATAATGTTGACGCCGCTGGTTGTGTTGTCGGGTTTATCTATCGTCGGTGGTGCAATGCAATTGCCTTTCGGCGAAGATTTTAATTTTCTAGAACGCTGGCTTGCACCGGTTGTCGAAGAATCTGAAGCACATATTCATGAGACTTGGGCGTATCAAAATAAATATTTGTTATTGGTTGTAGCGATTGTGATTGCAGTCGTTGGAATCGCAGCATCAATTGCGGTTTACGCAAAATCATGGGTCAAACCAATTGAGCCTAAAGTACTTGAACAAGCGTGGTACTACGCCACTGCCGCAAGCCGTCTGATCGCTGGGCCAGGCGCCAAAACATTTAATTTAATAGCCTGGATTGACGCCAACATAGTTGATGGCATCGTCAATGGAGTTGGCAAGTTGATTCGAAATCTTGCGACATCATTGCGCAGGGCGCAGAGCGGTTTTGTTCGTGCTTACGCATTGTTAATTAGTTTCGGTGCTGTCGTGATTTTGGCTTGGTTCTTTTTACGGGGGGCACTGTTGTGATCGCCTCAAGCGCCGAAGTTCTCAACTTTCCAATTTTGACATTGCTAGTTGTGTTGCCCGTTATCGGTTCGATTGTTGTGGCACTACTTGGTGGTTCGCGTCCAGAGTGGATGAAACTGGCGGCATTAGTTTCAAGCGTCACAACTGCGGCGCTCTCTTTATGGTTATTATCAGCATTCAAATCTGGAGAGGCCAGTTTTCAGTTCGTCTCGCAACATCTATGGATTAGCCAATGGGGTATCTCATGGCATCTCGGTGTCGACGGTATTTCGTTATTTTTAATAGTGCTGACTGGAATCTTGTTTCCGTTAGTAATCATCGGAATTGATCCGCATCACAATGAAACTTCGTATTTTGCTTGGATGTTGCTATTGCAAGCCGGGGTAATGGGCTCGTTCTTGTCGCTTGACTTGTTTTTATTTTTCGTAATGTTCGAAATTGTTTTAGTGCCGATGTATTTCTTGATCGGTGGCTGGGGTTATGACCAGCGGGTCTACGCAGCCACGAAATTCTTTTTATACACAATGGCAGGCTCGGCGTTCATGCTCGTCGGAATCATTGCGACAGTTGCACTTGCACATCGCGACCTTGGCGTGGTGACATTTGATCTTGTCAAAATCGCTGAAGGTGCAAACTTTTCAACGAATGCCGCACGATGGCTATTTTTATCGTTTGCGATTGCGTTCGCGGTTAAAGTGCCGCTATTTCCGTTTCACACTTGGTTGCCCGATGCTCACACACAAGCCCCAACTGGTGGCTCAGTAATTCTTGCTGGCGTGTTACTCAAAATGGGAACTTACGGTTTCTTGAGGTTCGGAGTTTATTTGTTTCCGCAGGCTGCGATGTGGGCAAGACCAGCGATATTTACTCTCGCCGTCATCGGAATCATCTACGGCGCAATTGCCGCAACGATGCAACGCGATCTAAAACGTCTCGTCGCTTATTCTTCTGTTGCTCACCTCGGGTTCATTGTTCTTGGAACATTCGCCCTCAGTTCGCAGGCAGTGACTGGCGCGGTAATGCAAATGGTCAATCACGGAGTCTCAACGGGTGCATTGTTTTTACTCGTCGGCATGATTTACGAGCG
Source organism: Actinomycetota bacterium (assembly GCA_009703975.1). Classification (GTDB taxonomy): domain Bacteria; phylum Actinomycetota; class Acidimicrobiia; order Acidimicrobiales; family Ilumatobacteraceae; genus BACL27. The sequence goes on from WLFB01000034.1 coordinate 3,175, forward strand.
GCGCCACACACGTGAAATCTCTGAGTTACGTGGCATTCAGCATGTTGCGCCAATCTTTGCTGGCGTCTTCACGGTGGTCATGCTCTCTTCGGTTGGTTTGCCTGGCCTCAATGGTTTCGTTGGTGAGTTCTTGATTTTGATTGGATCATTCGGCCCTGCTCGCTGGTGGACAGTTGTTGCCACTGTCGGCGTCATTCTTGCCGCGCTTTATTTGTTGTGGGCTTATCAGCGCGTATTCCACGGTGAGCCCGACGAAGCCAATTCGACTTTTAAAGAAATTACAATTCGTGAAGGCTTGTTGATGTCTGTGTTTGTCGCAATCATCGTCGTATCTGGCATCTATCCAAAACCAATTCTTGACAGAATCGAACCAAGCGTGGCTGCACTCATTGAACACGTAGAAGGACAAACCAAGTGAACGACCAAGTACCTCAATTTGCAGGCCCTGTAATTGATTGGTTTTCGGTTTCTCCTCTATTAGTTTTGCTTTTTGGCGCACTTTTGCTGTTGCTTGTCGGGTCGTTAACTCCGCAGTGGCGACGTGGCTGGTATGGATTAGTCAGTGCGCTAACAGCAAGTGTCGCCATAGTTCTGTCAATATTTTTATGGCGTGATGTTTCAAGCTCCGGCCCAAAACTTCTTGTTGGTGGCGCTCTTGCTCTCGACCATTTTGCGGTGCTGGCGTCAATAGCAATTTGCTCGGCGGTATTACTTGTCAGTCTTGTGACCAGCGATTATCTCGCGGGCGAAAAATCTGACATGCCTGAGATATATGCGCTCTATCTAACAGCGGCAATTGGTGGAATCGTGATGGTCGCGGCAAACGACCTGATTGTCTTATTTCTCGGTTTAGAAACTCTTAGCTTGTCGTTGTATTTATTGGCAGCAAGCAACCGAAAACGAGCAGAGAGCCAAGAAGCCGGGTTGAAGTATTTCATTCTTGGTGGTTTCGCATCAGCTTTCTTTTTGTATGGTGTTGCACTTACTTATGGTGCGACCGGCACAACTCGTCTAGTTGATATTAATTTGGCGCTGAATTCTTACATCACCGTTCCGCGTAACGATACTTTGCTTCTAATCGGCGTTGGTTTGATGCTTGTTGGGTTTGGCTTCAAAGTTTCTCTCGTGCCGTTTCAAGCGTGGACCCCAGATGTTTATCAAGGTTCGCCAACACCAGTTACAGCGTTAATGGCTTCAGCCGGAAAAGTCGCCGCACTTGTTGCATTGGTAAGAGTTTTCGTTACTGCATTTCCATCGCGTGCAGATGATTGGGGTCCAGCAGTTTTCGTCCTGGCCGCACTGACACTTGTTGTCGGGTCAGTCGTTGCGGTCGTCCAAACTGATGTAAAGCGCATGCTCGCATACTCTTCGATCAGCCACGCAGGCTTTATTCTTGTTGGTTTAGAAGCATCATCACATCGATCATCGCCTGATGTTGGTGATGGATTAACTGCAATCGCTGTTTATGTAGTGCTTTACGCAGCCTTGGTCGTTGGCACATTTAGCGTCGTTTCAGTTGTTGCACAAAATTCAAATAATGGAGCAGCATCGCTGGATGCCTTCAAAGGCGTTGGCAAGAATAATCCAGTGTTTGCCTTAGCGATGACGGTTTTATTGTTAGCCCAAGCAGGTGTGCCATTAACCAGTGGGTTCGTCGCAAAGTTCGGTGTGATACAGGCAGCAATCGGTGTTGGCAGTTATGAACTTGCGGTCATCGCCATGGTGTGTGCTGTTATTGCGGCATTTGTTTATTTACGAATCATGGTCAGTATGTGGTTGAGCGATGCAGCAAGTTCTACGTCAGTCAAAGTTCCGCTGTTTTCAACGATTGCGATTGCGATTGCGGTTTCAGTAACTTTAGTTATTGGTGTTCTTCCAAGCCTGTTGCTCGACCTTACGTCGAATCTCACTCAACTCGCTAGCAAATAGTTCGCAACGTCTTATTTGTTGCGTATAGCTTCAATAAAACCATCAAATAGATTTTGCTGATCTGGTTCAGTTTTCGCGTCGTCTTCGGGGTGCCATTGCACACCTACAATCCAATGTGCAGACTTGTGTTCAACTGCCTCAATAGTGTTATCTTCAGCGCAGCCTGTAACTACTAAATCATTTGCGACCTTATCAAGCGCCTGATGATGAAAAGAATGTGATCGTTTCGGCGAAGTAGTTTTCATTGCTCGCGCTACTCGGCTATCGGTAGTCAGCACAATCTCGTGATATGTGTTCCAATGTGCCTCGCCATCTTCAAGAACTTCACCTAGATCTTGATGCAGAGTTCCACCAAGTGCAACATTGAGTATTTGCATTCCACGACATATTGCCAAAACTGGTTTGTTCTGATCAATCGCAGCGCGGACAATCGCAATCTCAAGTGAGTCGTGTTCGGCGGAGATTCCGTAAATTTTGTTGCTTATCTTCGCCTGACCATATAACGATGGGTCAATATCCCCACCACCTTGAATAATTACACCATCAAATCTTGATACGAGTTCGTCGGCCGACTTAACGCTCTGCGCAACTGGCGGCACCTGCAGTGCGACACCTCCAGCTTGCGCAACAGCGTGACTATAAAGACGCCCAGTCGAAAATGAATCTCCGCGAACACCAATTGCTTCTGTCGTCAATTTGCCGGGTAACAAAATAAGTGGCGTCATCGTAACTAGTTAATGACTTGTGAAACATCAAAACCAGCAGTTTTTGCTGTGGTGATGATCTCTGCGGTGTGGTCGTGACCACGCACTTCAAGAACAACTTGAACACCAGTCTCGCGAACCTTGAGATTCAAACCTTCACGCACATGACTTACTTCGATTAGGTTCGCACCTGATTTTGCAATCACATCTAAGAAATTGGCAAGTGCACCTGGGCGATCTGAAACTCGAACAAACAAAAGTGCGCGACGTCCAGCCTTGGTTTCATGGCGTCGAATCAAATTCGGAATCAAACCCATGTCAACATTGCCACCAGACAACACAACACAGGTCGAACCATTTTTTGCAGGTTTGACACACGATGTGAGAAGCGCCGAAACACCAACTGCTCCGCCACCCTCAACATACATTTTTGATCGTTCCAACAAAATCATCATCGCGTTTGCGACACTGTCCTCATCGACATCTACAAGTTCATCAACCCAAGATTCAATTAGTGGTCGTGTAACGTCTCCGGGCTGTTTGACTGCGATGCCGTCAGCCAGTGTTGCAATTGCACCACTTGGAGCGGTTCCATAAATGTATGGTGCGCAAGATGAAACTTGAACACCGATAATTTTCACGTCAGGTCGTTGTTGCTTAATTGCAAGTGCCACGCCAGAAAGTAGACCGCCACCACCGAGTGGAACAATAACCTGTGCTAAATCTGAAATATCTTCAAGAAGTTCAAGACCGAGCGTGCCTTGACCCGCTACTACATCGACATCGTCATACGGGTGGCAAAAAGCCATACCTGTTTCGAGTGCGCGCTCTTTGGCGGCAAGCACCGCAGTATCAACGCTTTCACCACCATCCAAAACAATTCCGCCGTATCCCTTGCACGCATTAATTTTTGATAACGATGCCCCGAGAGGAATAAAAATTTCAGCCTTCACTCCAAAATATTTTGCCGCGAATGCAAGACCTTGTGCGTGATTACCTGCACTGCCTGCTACAACTCCGTTTTTTGCTAGTTCTCCGAGTTGATGCAACTTATTTATCGCACCGCGAATTTTAAAAGCCCCTGTCCGTTGTAAATTCTCAGCTTTTAAAATGATTTTCCCGCCAAATTCACTTGACAAATAAGCCGAAGGTGTAACAGGCGTATGTTCAACCACTGCTCGCCCAACTTCGCGGGCTGCACGAATCGCACCTAAATCAATACCTAGATTGCTGTTAGTCATTGAAAGCCACAGTCATACGCTAGACGGGTTAGTGATTGTTCATTGCGGATAAGGTTATTTGGGATGGAAAAGAACTCAGACAATCAATATATTGCGACTGTTTCTGTGGTGGTTCCTGTTTATCAGGGTGAAAAAACGATCTTAACTTTGGTTAACGAGCTCGCAGAATTTACCGAAACTTCAACTTCGGCTACTGGCATCAGATATGTGATTAGCGAAGTTCTATTGGTCCATGACTCTGGCCCGGATAATTCGGCGAAAGTAATCCATGACTTGAGTACGAAGTACGACTGGGTTCGTCCTGTATGGTTGTCGCGTAATTTTGGGCAACACGCTGCGACCTTGGCCGGAATGTCGGCAAGCGTCTCTGATTGGATCGTTACTCTCGACGAAGATGGACAGCATGATCCTAAAGAAATCGCCAATCTTTTAGATACTGCGGTTGAAGAAAATTCTCAACTGGTTTATGGCAAGTTTGCCGGCGGTGCGTTGCATTCACGCTGGCGTAACTTCTTCTCAGCATTGGCGAAGTGGCTTTATACAAAACTTCTCTCACCACAAGATGGAGAATTTTTCAGTAGCTACAGGTTGATGACAGGTGAAATCGGCAGAAGTGTCGGGGCATACGCAGGGTCGGGGGTTTACCTTGATGTGGCCTTGACTTGGGTTGTTGACCGGTCAGTTGCATGCGAGATCGCGCCTCGAGTCGAGTACCCCCGCCAGACAGGGTTCACTTTTCGCCGATTGCTGGGCCATTTCTTGAGACTGGTTCTGAGTTCTGGCACACGTCCACTTCGGCTTGTAAGTTTGATTGGTTTTTCTTCGTTCTTCATTGGATTTTTCTACGCTGCTTTCGCACTTTACGGAAAGGTCGCGCATGGATATCCCGTTGAAGGATGGACAACCGTAATCGTCTTCGTCTCAATGGGTAGCGGTGCAATCTTGTTCTCGTTGGGGATATTGGCCGAATACCTCGGTGTTGTCGTTCGTAATGCAATTGGTCGGCCGCTATATCTGATCCGCTCGAGTCCGTTTAATGATGTTCTTTCGCGGACGAGAAAAAGCAAACAATCAAACTGATGAAAGTCTGGGTAATAGGTCGCGGTGGATTACTAGGAAACAGTGTAGAAAACCAAAGTGGAAATATTGCTGAAATCTTCTTGCCGACTGAAAAATTTGTGTGGTCTGATGGTGCAAGACTCAAGCGCCAAATTGCCGAGAATTGCAAGCAGTTTTCTCAAATTGTCAGTGATGATAAGTGGGCGATTTTTTGGTGTGCCGGAAAAGGAACGTTGTCCAGCACGACTGAACAAATGTTGGAAGAGACAACAATTTTTCAAGAATTTTTAAAATCGGTGGAGAATAATTTCGGAGAAAAATTGTTGCAAAACGGGCTTATTTTTCACGCCTCATCCGCCGGTGGGGTTTATGCAGGAAGTGAAAACCAGCCATTCACCGAACACACGACTCCACGACCCGCGACAACGTATGGAGAAGCGAAACTAAAGCAAGAAGATTGTTTGCGAGATTTTTCTGACCGACTAGGTGTGCGAGTTGTCGTAGGAAGAATTTCAAACCTTTATGGCGCGAACCAAGATTTTTCAAAAAACCAAGGGCTAATCTCGACGATTTGTGATTCAATTCTTCGTAGGCAACCCATCAATCTGTTTGTACCTCTAGAGACATCGCGTAACTATGTCTATGTTGCAGACGCTTCACGAATAATTGTTGACGCAGCCAAAATCGCTCTTGCAGAAATAGGGTCGAATCGTAAATATATAAAACTAGTTGTGGCCGACGAAAACCTAACAATAGGCAATATTCTCAGTGTCGCCAAGACCGTGTTTCGAGTTAGACCATTGATAACTGCTTCAAGTAACGCAAAAACTAATAAGCAGCCCAGAAGTATCAGTTTCAAATCCGTTGCGTTATTGGATGCGGACTCATTTTGTAAAACCCGGATCACTGTCGGGATCAAGCGGGTGATGGCGGATTTGAATGCAGATTTTTTGCGAAATGGCTCGCAAAAAGCAAATTAGAGATTTAGCTAAGTTTCAGAATTATTACTTCACTGTTTTCAAAGGCAACACTTGCGTATGGTTCCCAAGTTGACGGCATTTGCTTTG
>WLFB01000035.1 GCA_009703975.1 Actinomycetota bacterium
CAGGAAAGTCAACAGTAGCCAGGCTGTTACTGCGTTTTTACGACACGAATAATGGTCATATATTTCTCGACGGTGTCGACATTCGCAAACTAAAACTTCGCGAGTTACGCCAACAGATTGGTGTTGTGTTTGAAGACACTGTGCTTTTCAACGACTCTGTAAAGAGCAACATCGCTTTTGCCAAGCCCGATGCTGTTCAGGCCGATCTTGAGCGTGCGGCAAAACTTGCTGGCGCCCATGACTTTATTTTGCGGCTGCCAAACGGTTACGACACGTTGATCGGTGAGCGGGGTTTCTCACTGTCTGGTGGGCAGCGCCAGCGAATCGCAATAGCTCGCGCAATTATTTCTGATCCTCGAGTTTTAATTCTTGACGACGCAACAAGTGCGGTTGACCCGAGCAAAGAGGGCGAGATACGTGATGCAATGCGCACCGTAATGTCTGGACGCACCACCATAGTTATCGCCCACAGGCCTGGCACGATCGCGCTTGCCGAACGGGTTGTGTTTATTGATAACTCAACAATCGCCGCGATCGGTAAGCATGATGAACTTGTTGCAACCAACGATCGCTATCGCGAAGTTCTCGCAAACATGGAGCAATTCAAAGGTGTAAAAAATATGCAGGCGGTGAAATAAAATGTGGCACGCCGGTGGAGTAAGCGATGAAGACAGACTCACTCGGGCACAAGCCCGCACAATCGTTGGTCGTGTGTTCAAAATGGCGGCACCATTTAGAAAGACAATCTATTTATCTTTTGTCTGCGTGATGATGACAACAGCGACAACTTTGTCGGCGCCGATAATTGTTCGTCACGGCATTGACGCAGGAATCCGGGCGAAGAATTCAGGCGAACTAAATAAATCAGTTGTTCTGTATCTAATCGTTGTTTCGCTCACGTATGCATTTGGTCGACTGTTGTTCGTGTTTGTCAATCGAACCGGTGAATCGTTTTTGCGAGTATTACGACTTGCGGTTTTCAAGCAAATGCAACGACAATCTATGGCATTCTTTGATCGCAATAAAACCGGTGTACTTGTTGCGCGCATGACAGCAGACATTGAGTCAATGTCTGAACTTGTGCAATTTGGTTTACTTCAGTTTTTGTCGGCGGCGCTGATGCTAATTTTTTCGATTATCGTGTTGCTCTTGCTGAGCTGGCAATTAACAATTGTCGCGTTAATTGTGATGCCAATTTTGGTTTTGGCTTCAATTAAGTTTCAGCGAGACTCAAATAAGGCTTATCTAGTCGTGCGCGAGCGTGTTGGCGCCAATCTTTCGGCGCTGCAAGAAGGTATTACAACAGTGCGAGTTATCCAGGCTTACGCCCAAGAAGACGAAGTCAATCGCAAATTTCAAATATCAAATCGTTCTTTGTTCGCTGCTCATGAAAAGAGTGTTCGTGTTTCAACTTGGTATTTCGCACTCATTGAATTTTCCGGTGTGCTGGCAAGCGGTTTAATGATTGGTATTGGTGGTTGGTTTGTTCATCGTGGTACGGTCACTCTCGGCACAGTTGTTGCGTTCGTGCTCTTGCTATCAAGTTTGTTTGACCCGGTTCAACAACTTTCACAGTTGTACAACACAGTGCAATCAGCCGGTGCTGCGCTCAATAAACTTTTTTCGATTTTGGACGCTGTGCCCGAGGTTGATGAGCACCCTGCGGCAATTGAACTGCCAAAAACCGGTGAACTAAAGGTCACTGGCGTCTTGTTTGCTTATGATGCGTCACCCGTACCGGCATTAGATGGAGTTTCAATAACTGTGGGCGTGGGTGAAAAACTTGCACTTGTCGGGCCAACTGGTGCGGGCAAGTCGACACTGGCAAAACTTATGGCGCGACTTTATGATCCGGCTGCAGGCACGGTTGAGTTTGGCGATGTCAATTTAAAGATGGCAACTATGGGTTCTCTGCGCAGTCGAATCGTTGTTGTGCCACAAGAAGGTTTTCTGTTCAACGGAACCATTCGCGATAACTTGCGCATCGCTCGCGCTGACGCGACTGACGCCGAAATTGAATCAGGGATAGCCGCAATTGGGGCTACCGAACACTTCGCACAATTTTCTGATGGGCTCGACACGCAAGTTCGTGAACGCGGTAGTCGACTTTCGGCAGGTGAGCGTCAGTTGGTGGCACTAGCTCGCGCCGCTCTCGTTGATCCTGCAGTTTTGATTCTTGATGAGGCAACTTCAAATCTTGACCCGGGCACTGAAGCCGAAGTCGAACATGCACTTGAGCGTTTGATGACGGGGCGAACAGTGATCGTCGTCGCTCACAGACTTTCAACGGTGCAGCGGGCAGACAGAATTGCTGTTGTCGCTGATACGCGAATTGCTGAACTTGGTACTCATAGTGAATTGCTCGCACTAAATGGGCATTATGCGCAACTTGCCAACGCCTGGGCGCAATCGCATTCAATAACTAGCTAGTTTTTATTCTCACTATCGCATCAAGACCAACGCCAGTAGGCGATGGCGCAAGTTCTAAATTCATATTGCTTGAAAGGGCTAATTGCGCGGCAATTGCTAGGCCAAGTCCACTGCCTTGCGCCCCAGATGCTGAATCTCTAGTTTTCGTCCCTCGCCAAAATCTATCGAATGCGCGTGCTCGCTGATCGGCCGTTAGTCCAGGCCCTTGATCGCGGATAGTCACTACGACTTGATTTGATATTCGCTGTGCGATCACATTTATTTTTGCTTTTGGAGGTGAGTACTCAATGGCATTGTCGATGTAGTTGCCAATTATTTCGCGAAGTGCAAGTTCATTGGTGAGACATTCAAATTGTTCAGAAGTTTCGAAGATTAATTCAATTTCATTTTCCGCCGCAAGAAACGACCATTCATCACATAGCTCGTTCAACACGTTGTTAATATCAACAATCTCTAACTTAAGAACGGCACCTTCTGTTCGAGCAAGTCGTAAAAGTTGCTCGGTCAAGTTCGTTAGGCGATCGGTTTCGTTAAGCGCCGCTTCAATATGATCGCGCGAAACTACGGGAGATTTCTCAATCGAGTCACTTGCTTGTTCAAGGCGCAGACGCAACGCCGTGAGCGGCGTGCGAATTTGGTGCGCAGCATTTCCCGCAAAAGATCGTTGCATATTCAACATGCTTCGCACTCGATCTGCCATCGCATTAAATGAGCGTGCTAGTTGCCTAGTTTCGTTTGGTCCTTGTTCGTCAACTTGCGTTGACATATCCCCGTACGCGAAGCGATCAGTGGCGTTTCGCAAGTTTGTTAACGGTCGAGATATTACTGACGCGAGCAAAAAAGCGGCTAACACAGCCATTGCAACTGAAACACCTGCAGCCACGACAATTGAGCGCACTCGATCAGCGACACGTGCATCAATAATGCTTTTTGGATAAGTAAGTCGCACAACTCCAAGAACTGAGTTACCCGAGACGATTGGCACCGCAACATAAATCAAGTCCTCGCCAATAGTGCTTGAACTACGCACACCCGATGCAAACCTGCCAAATAGTGCTGAATTGATTTCAGGGCGAGTTGCGTAATCTTCACCGGCAAGATCATTGCCTGATGTCGACGCAAGTAGATATCCATTTTTGTCGGTGATCACTGCAGTTGCATCGTTCGTCGTCGAGAATTGGTCAAGCAGGGCAATCGTTTGGGCTCTCAATGCGTCGGCATCAGTCGCCATGATTGCATTGACTCGTCCACTGAGCACATACGCATCCCTTTCAAGGGTTGTTATCAGTCGATCTCGCTCGATTTGTGAAATATGCATTGCCAGTGGAACATCATGAGCGGCCAGCACAAGCAAGACGACGCCAACTATGACGGCTAGAAATCTGAATTTCACGATGTCATTTCAAATCTGAAACCAACACCGCGTATCGCGATTACCCATTCAGGGTGCCCTAGTTTCTTTCGCAAAGCGGCAATGTGTGCGTCAAGCGTTTTTGTTGGTCCGTACCATTCAGTGTCCCAAACGGTTTCGAGAATGTCGTTGCGTCGGTAAACGACCCCTGGCTCTCTGGTCAGATATTCGAGCAGATCAAATTCTTTTGTTGTTAGTTCAATTTCTGCACCAGCAATCGTGACTCTTCGTGTGGCTGAATCAATTGTCAGATCGCCGATCACTGTTGTCGACGTAGCCGACTCTTGTGGTGTTAGTCGGCGAGTCACGGCGCGAATTCTCGCGATTAGTTCGCGCAAACCAAATGGCTTTGCAACATAATCATCGGCACCTGATTCAAGTCCAAAAACGCGATCTATTTCATCGGCTCTCGCGGTCAACATAATTATCGGCACTTGCGAAGTCAATCTGACTCGGCGACACACTTCGAATCCATCAAAGTCAGGTAAGCCGATATCTAGAAGCATCAAATCGTATTGCGATTCTTCAACCGCCTGTCTTCCCGTAGCTACATGTGTCACCGTCATTCCTGCAGATTGCAATCCGAGTGTCAATGATGATGCAATCGCCTGGTCGTCTTCAACAACTAATACATGCACATTTACATTGTCATCTGTAATTCAATCGTTCGCACAAAAGTTGAGTTCAAAAAGCTTAAATCATCGAAAATTGGATGAATCTTGGATATCGCTTGGCTGGCCATTTACTAAGCACTCGCTAGGTTAAATCCTATGAAAACATCAGTAGCCACAACAGTTTCACTCGTTGCTGTTTTAGCCGCAGGCGGTCTCGCATTTGCGGTCAATACTCGCGCACTCACCGATACAAGTGTCGTTGACGGATCGGTACCGGCATTTGCAATAGTCGCAACGGCGAGCAAATTGACAAACGCAACACTTCCAGCCCCAAGTACAACGACTTCAACCGCTCAGTCGATGGTCGCAGGCACATCCTCTGCCGAGACCAGCGAATATGAAATCGCCGGTATTGGCGTAATCGTTGTGCAAAAAGACGGTGAAAGTCTCAAGGTCATGAATGTGAATCCTTCTGCAGGGTTTACCTATAGTTCGCTGCAAAAGAGTTCAGACCAAGTTCAAGTTGACCTGGCTTCGGCGACACAAATTGTCGAGTTTCGGGCGCGATTGCTTGACGGTCGAATAATCAACGATGTACAAGTTAAAAACATTCTTGGTGCTGGTAAAAGTCGGAATGGTGAAGGCGAAAAAGATGATGATGACGATGATGATGACGAGGATCACCAAAGTTCAGGCAAGAAGTCAAATGACAAGTATGAGCAAAACGAAAAAAACAAAGGAGAAGACGATGACGACTAATCGCAATCTTGATCATCTATCTGGCGCGAATCGCAAGCGAGTTAAGCACCCAGCACTCTCGGCGCGAATTTTGACAACTGGCTTGTCAATCGCATCTGTACTAGGAATTACATCTGGTTTCTCGTTATTGCCGATCAATAAACAATCGACAAATGACAGTAACTCGACTGATCAAATATCTGGCCTTGCATTAGTTGCATCGCAGGGTTTGGCAGCGCCGCAAGCAGCGGTGGCTTCACAACCGATCGTAGCTGTTTCACCAGTGCAAACCGAATCTCTTGCTCCAGTGCAAACCGCTCCTCAAGTGGTGGTAATTGCACCCCAAGCGCAAGCACCGGTGAAGAATAAAACAATTCAAGTACAAGTGTCGACTACTTCTAGCGGCTCAAAGTAGAACTATTAAAAATGTTGGTTATTGAAGACAATCCGACTCGTGGCGTTCTGCGAAGCGAATTTGCGGTGATGGGAAATACTGCAAAGATTACGGTCGTTGGCGGCTCGCTGCATCATCTCAGATTCGCGCAAGAAAGACTTTCACAACTTGAGCAAATTTGGAGCCGGTTTTTACCCGATAGTGAAATTTCAATACTCAACTCAGCACAATCAAAACCAATCGTTGTGCATCGCGAGACAATCGAACTTGTGAAATATATGATCGCTGGCCGGCGACTGACGAATGGGCTATTCGATCCGACATTGTTGCCGGCACTTATCGCGAACGGTTATCGGGCCTCACTTACTAATCCGATGCATCTCACTTTGCTTCCAGATGGTGCGAAGTTCAATCAATCACTCGACATGGTGGCAATTGATGAGAATGCACTCACAATTTCTTTGCCAGGCAACATCACACTTGATCCTGGTTCAATCGGCAAAGGCATGGCTGCCGACATTGTTGCTAAAGAACTGATGCAGCAAAATGTTTCTGGTGTGTGTGTCAATGTCGGTGGTGATGTGCGGTGCATCGGGCTCGGTGATCTTGACGGTGAGTGGATTATAGGAATTGAATCACCAATCTTTCTTGGTGAAATCATTGATCGTGTTTCACTTCGTGACGGGGCGGTCGCGACTTCAAGCGTGCGTGCGAAATCGTGGCAACATGATGGCACCACCAAACATCATGTAATCAACCCAACTACTGGTTTGTCGCGCAACGTCGATGAGAAAAGTCTGTTGCAAGTTTCAGTTTTGGCCCGTGAGTGCGTGTGGGCAGAGATTTTTTCTACAGCATTACTTGTTGCTAACTCAGGTCTCAGATTCTCGATGGTTGACGACAGCAATGTCGCCGCATTGACTGTGCGTACCGATGGTTTCGTCACGCAAAGTTCACAATGGATCAAATTTCAGCGATGACTAATCCGCATTTTTGGTGGTACTTGTCTAGGGCCTCAGGAATTGTCGCGTGGGGTTTATTAACTGCGTCGGTTGTCTGGGGAGTTTTATTGGCGACACGAATGCTCAAGCCATATGACCGTCCGGCCTGGCTTCTAGACCTGCACCGTTGGCTCGGCTTTCTGACACTATTGGCAGTGGCGTTACATATGGCCGCACTTTTTGCTGACTCGTTCGTTGAGTTCTCAGTGCGCGACTTGTTGGTGCCGATGTCAACAACTTGGCGCCCCTGGGCAGTTACTTCAGGCATTCTCGCGATGTATCTGCTTGTTGCAGTGCAATTGTCTTCAGTTGTCATGAGAAAAATTCCGAAAAAAGTTTGGCGTGTGATTCATCTGACTAGCTATCTGATGTTTTGTCTTGTGACTCTGCATTCATTTCTCGCTGGCAGCGACCGCGGAAAGAATCTTTTTAACATGTTTGCATTGGCTGTTATCTTGATGACTATTTTGGCTACGTCAATTCGAGTTTTATACACAAGAACCCCAACCCGAAAGGTGATTACAGAATCATGATTATCGCAATTTCAAATTTATTTGGCCTTCCCGCACATCCACTTTTGGTTCACGTACCGATCGTCTTGATTCCGCTTGCGGCAATAACTGCGATCATCTCAATTCACAAAAAGTATCGTCGAGAAATGTTGTTGGTTACCGCAGTCATGGCGGTTATCGGCGCCGCGTTTCTATTTCTTGCTGCAGGTGCTGGCGAATCACTACAGCACGACCTGCCAAGATCGCGAGCAATTCACGAGCATGCCGAATCGGGCGAAAAATCACAAGGTCCGACCGCGGCTTTTGCGTTTGTAGCAGTTGGCGCAGTTTTATCTCTCGAAGCATCCCGCCGAAAGTTTGTTTATAGAGGCAAGTCGTTGCCGAAGTGGACAGCTACCGCTTTTCTTGCGCTAACAGTTGTTGGTGGAGTCGCCTCAACAGTTGCAGTTTCTCAAGCAGGCCACTCTGGTGCCAAGAGCGTCTGGGAGTCGCGCCTAGAAACTAAATAGTCCAAATAATTTAATTTCGATTATTTCTCTATTGCATTGGCGCTGGCTTGTCATCCGAGTCTGAATCAAGCACCGCATTTGCTATATGTAAAGTAAGTGCGATAACTGTAAAAATAATTGCCCATTTTTTCGTCTGCCCTGAGAGTGTCAAGATAGTGATGCAAGATGCGCCAAGGGTGAATCCAACTCTTCCGATTTCAAAACGAATCTTTCTAAACTTCGCTGTCACTTCTAATCTTCCCTTCTTCGTATAAACATTCCTGCTGCGCCAAGTGTATTGCCAACTGCAATAAGTGTCCTACGCTCACTTACAGGTATCGACTGATTGGTTGGAACATAGTCATCAACTTCTCCACTAAATATATTAACTTTCGCCTCAAAGGCTTTTTTTACTTTCTTGGGAGCCTTAACAAGAGTTTCAACTAATTCATCGGCCTGTTCAGGCGTCAGATCGTTAACTGTTAGTTCTTCAAAAATTCGCTCGACTTCTTGAGTGCTAAGAGCTTCTAATTTTTCTGGTTCGGCGAGTGTCTCTGCAACGATATTTACTACTTCGGTGATTGTCTCAGTATTCTGCGCTACATTGGCTGCCTTTACTTGGGCGTCACTATTTTGACCTTCTTGTTGGCCATTGTTTGGCGCTTGCATGCTCGTTTGAACATTAGATTTCGGATCTTGCGGAGGTATTGATTGGCCCGGTATTGACTGTCCGGGAACTGGCTGTCCGGGAACTGGCTGACCTGGTGTTGATTGTCCGGGAACTGGCTGTCCTGGTGTTGATTGTCCCGGTATTGACTGCCCTGGTGTCAACGATGGTGTTGATGATTTCCCGGGGGCGAGTGGTGGTGTAGTTGGTTGTGATCCTGTTGATAATTTCGACGTAGTCGGCGTAGTTAAATTTTTGTTTGGTGAGATAGTGCCTGTTCCAGTGCCAGTGCCAGTGCCAGTTCCAGTGCCTGTTCCAGCGCCTGTTCCTGTGCCAGCGCCGGTTCCAGTGCCAGCGCCGACTCCTGATCCAATTATCGGTTGTGTTACTGGTGTTGAGCCGGTTGGTGATGGCGGTTGTGTAATTGACGTAGTTGCGGGTGCTTTTGTTGTTGCGGTTATTGGTGTTATGCCGGTGGATGATGGCGGTTGTGTTGTGAATGTTGCCGTTGACGGTTGTGTTACCGCGGGCGCTTTCGTTTCAACTGTTGGTGTCGCGGGTGCTTGTATTGTCGGCGGTTGGGTTACCGCGGGCGCTTTCGTTTCA
>WLFB01000036.1 GCA_009703975.1 Actinomycetota bacterium
CACCAGTCGTTCCTGCATCTATGGCGATTACGACGCTCATGGTGTTATAAGTTACAAATAATTTGCTGCCGGCTCAACAGCATCTAATTACTTTCGCAAACCAAATCACTTAACGCTTCAAAAATTCTTGGGCATGCAATCATTATTTCGGCTGGGCTTGAAATGCCGCCATGAAAATCTCCACTGCGCGCGCCGGCCTCGATTGCAATTAGTTCTGCCGCTGCGATATCCCAAGAATGCAGATTCTCTTCAAAATACGCATCAACTCTGCCGCAGGCAACGAAACATATATCAACGCTGGCTGCCCCAAGCCGACGAATATCGCGCACTTTGTGAATAAAAGTTGAGACGCGCTTTGATTGAACCGTCCGATGTTCTGGCGAATAACTAAAGCCTGTGCAGACCAATGCTTTCGAGATGTCTGTTATTTCGTTGCATCGAATTTGTTCGCCATTCAAAAATGCCCCGCCGCCACGAGTCGCTGAAAACATTTCGTCAAGTGCAGGTATGTATACGACACCAACGAGTGGGCCCTTTTCATCGCTGATACCAATTGACACGCTCCAACTCGGTAAGGCATAAAGAAAGTTTGTCGTTCCATCAATTGGGTCGATGCACCATGTGTAATTGCTGTTGCCAGAGTGCGAGCCACCCTCTTCGCCAATGATTGAGTCGTCAGGTCGGCGAGAACGAATCTCGTCGACGATGTACTTTTCTGTTGCCTTATCAAATTCGGTAACCATGTCGGTACTAGTTGTTTTAGTTTGAACGTCTTTCAGACCGGCACGACGACCTGCATACGCGCGCTTGCCGCCGGTCATTGCTAGTTCGGTGCAGATTTCAAGAAGACGTGTTGCCTCAGAGTTGCTCATTTGTGACCATCAAGTTCTCGCCATTCGCCGACTGCTCGTAAAACAAGCACGACAACAACACTCATTCCGGCTGCGCTGATCACAGCACCAGAAATGAGGCCAATCGAGTTAGGCACATCACATGAGCCCTGACACTGCAAATCAATCAGCGAAAACCCGATTAATGCGCCTGCGAAACCAGCTATCAGAATCCCGATAAAGGCGACAACACGCGCGCCAACCGAAGGCAGTGCCGAAAGTGTGCGAGCGTCACGATTTTGTTTGGCAATCATCCTTAGAAGCGTAGGTTCATGAACTCAAGTTGCGATGCATGGCTAGCGTTTGATTTGTGAGTGCTCGCCAAAGTTCTGATTTCCGAACGATTTTGCATGTCGATATGGACATGTTTTATGTTGCAGTTGAATTACGCCGTAACCCGCATCTTGTTGGTAAGCCGGTCGTTGTCGGCAGCGATGGTTCACGCGGTGTTGTCGCTGCCGCGTCTTATGAAGCCCGAAGATTTGGTGTTTTTTCAGCGATGTCATCGTCGCAGGCAAAACGGCTTTGCCCACAAGCGATCTTTTTGCCCGGTGACCACGGTCATTATTCGGATGTCAGCGCTGAAGTATTTCAAGTCTTCAACGAGTTCACACCGTTAGTTGAAGGATTGTCACTCGATGAAGCCTTCCTCGATGTTTCTGGTTCATTGCGACTGTTTGGTTCGGGTTCAACAATTGCTCACGAAGTCAGGCGCCGTGTTGTTGAAGTCACTCAACTAACTTGCAGCGTCGGCATTGCGCCAAATAAGTTTTTGGCAAAACTAGCCTCTGTTGTTGCAAAGCCAAAAGCGTCACGACAAGGCGTTGTTGCAGGTCATGGGGTCTACGAGGTCTTGCCGAATCGCGAACTTGAGTTTTTATATCCGCTTGGTGTCGACGCGCTCTGGGGGGTCGGGCCAGTGACGCTTAAAAAACTTCAAGGCCTCGGAATTAAAACAGTTGGAGATCTTGCAGTATTCGACTTAAAAGTTTTGATTGCGGTTCTAGGTGATTCACAAGGGCGTCATCTGGCGATGCTCGCACAAGGTATTGATAATCGGGATGTTGAACCTGATCGTGATGCCAAATCAATTGGACACGAAGAGACTTTTTCGAGTGACATTACGCAATATGAGAATGCGCATGATCATCTTGTGAGGCTTGCAGATTCTGTGGCTACACGATGTCGTAATTCTGGTGTTGGTGCACGAACGATTTCGCTGAAAATTAAATATGCAGACTTTCAGCTGGTGACAAGATCTTGCAGCGTCGAAATGCCGATCTCGACGGCTCCTGCGATGGTTCGATTGCTTGAGCCGTTGTTGCGAAGTATTGACTTGAAAGCTGGTATTCGATTGTTGGGTGTTAGTGCGAGAAATCTTGTTGCCCCTGAACAACAAATGAGTTTGTTCGACATGTCTTCGGGCGATGAATCTGCGAATAATCTAGACACGGCCTGGAGCACCACCACATCGGCAATCGACGAGATTCGCGATCGGTTCGGTGATTCAGCAATAAAACCTGCCAGCACACTTGGTCAAGAGCGTGACCCAAGTTCTTCAAAGTGGGGCCCTAGCGACCCTAAATCGCAATAAACCCCACCTACAATCGGGGTGGAGATTTAAATTACAAACGAATTGCAACGCGACAGTGGAGGTCATGTGCCGTTATCTGACAACGAAAAACAAATTCTTGCGCAAATTGAGCACGATCTTAAAGAAGATGAGAAATTCGCTCAAGCCGTTTCTTCTAAAGGTCTGTATCGACATTCGGCTCGCACCGCATGGTGGGCAGGTATCGGCATTGTCGTCTCAATGGTTTTGACAATCCTTGGTTTGCAAGTTCATTTCGCTCTGGCGTTTGTCGGCTTTCTAGCAATGCTTGCGTGTGCATTAATCATCGAGCGTCAATTGCGTGCGATGTCAAAAGTTGGTCTGGCTGATGTCACTGAATCTTTGCGAGCATCTCGCGTAAATGCACAACGCATGCGCGAAAAGTTTACGCGCGAGCGCTAAAGATATTTTCGGGTGACTTCGCGCGGTTATTTCGCAGTCGACATCGGTGGTACGAAACTCTCAGTCGGTGTTGTTTCGCTAACGGGTGAAGTTTTATCGCACGGGCGCGCCGTCACGCCACAGACAAATGTATGGCAAGCGTTAAGTGACTTAATTAAATCGCAACTCGCTTTGACTGATGTTGAACTTGTCGGTTGTGGGGTCGGATGTGGCGGACCGATGAGCCCGGATGGTGAATTAGTTTCAACATTGCATATTTCTGAGTGGCGCGATTTTCCGTTGCGTTCAAAATTGCAAGAAGTCACGCAGATGCCCGTTTATATTGATAATGATGCGAAAGCACTTGTGCAAGGCGAAGTTTGGTGCGGTGCCGTAGCCGGTCAAACTGATGTCATTGGCATGGTCGTATCAACCGGTGTTGGTGGTGGAATCATTTCGGGCGGAAAGGTACTTAACGGTCGAATTGGAAATGCGGGTCACATCGGTCATGTGATTGTTGAACCAGAAGGTCGGTTATGTGCGTGTGGATCGTTCGGTTGTCTTGAGGCGCACGCATCTGGTCGATCAATCGAAGCGATCACTGGCAAACCAGCAGCTGAGGCGAGTCTTGATGTAATTCAAAATACGGGTCGACTTGTGGCGCGCGCACTCACAAGCGTTGGCGCGATTATTGATTTGCGTAGTGCGGTAATTGCTGGTTCTGTTGCTCTCGGTTTCGGCGACCCATTTTTTGAGGCGGTGCAAAACGAGTTAAATCGCACAGCCAAAATTGCATTTATTCGTGACTTCACTGTTTATAGGGCTGGACTCGGTCAGCTGTCGCCGCTCGTTGGGGCCGCAGCAGTAGCTCGCAATCTAGGATGTGATTCATGAAACCCGTCTACGAGCCTCAGGCCGAAGAATACCGCGAAAAAGTTCAAGCATTTTTGGCCGAGAAACTTCCCGCAACTTGGAAGGGCATCGGTTCGCTTGAAGGCAAAGCGGCAGAAGAATTTATGTATCAGTGGCGACAAGTATTGGCATCGAGCCCTTACCTTGCACCAGGTTGGCCCGTTGAATACGGCGGTGGCGGACTCTCGGCGTTAGAGCAAGTAATCGTTGCCGAAGAATTTGCTCGTGCTGGTGTGCCAACAGGGTCGTTCAATGATGTATTTGGTATTCAAATGCTTGGCAATACTTTGTTGATCTGGGGCACCGAAGAACAAAAAAGACACTACTTACCTCGAATTATCTCGGGCCAAGATCTTTGGTGTCAGGGATACAGCGAACCAAATGCAGGATCAGATCTCGGAAACGTCGCGCTCAAGGCAACACTTGATGGCGATCAATTTCTTTTAAATGGTCAAAAAATTTGGACTTCATCTGGTCAACATGCGACACATATTTTTACGCTTGCTCGCACCAACCCTGACGCCCCGAAGCACAAAGGCATCTCATTTTTATTAGTTGACATGCGTCAGCCAGGAGTTGAAGTTCGCCCGATCAAGATGATCTCAGGTGAGAGCGAGTTCAATGAAGTTTTCTATACCGATGCCGTTTGTCCAAAGGAAAATGTAATCGGTGGGTTGAATAACGGTTGGGCAGTGGCGATGTCACTACTGGGCTATGAGCGCGGTGAGGCGGCGGCAACATTGTCAATTCGTTTTCAAGATGAATTTGATCGACTTCTCGCGCTTGCTCAAGAACGAGGTGTTGCAAGTGACCCAAGAATTCGTCAACGTTTAAGCGAATGCTACGGCCGAGTTCAAATTATGAAGTATTTGGGTTTGCGCACGCTCACAAAGTTTGTTGCCGGTCATCATCCAGGGCCAGATGGCGCAATATCAAAGTTGTATTGGAGCGAGTATCACAAGATTGTTACTGAACTAGCGATGGATATTCTCGGCGCAGACGGTCTTGTGCCAGTTGGACGCAAACCGATCTCATCGTTTCAGACTGACGATGGTGGCGCGGCGAATAGTTCGATGAGTTGGGCGATGACATTTTTGAATGCGCGTGCAGGAACGATTTATGCCGGATCTTCACAGGTTCAGCGCAACATCATCGGCGAGATGGTGCTTGGATTACCTAAAGAACCCAAACCCAACTAACTCATGAAAGTCATGTCGGGCACGCGGTCAGGTGCGTCGATTTTTATTGCAGTTCTTTGTCGGCCTAGTTTGTGGATTACAGCGCTAACCCAAGTGTCTCGTTTAACCCCAAGACGATGGTGGGCTCGAGCGCCGTTTTTGCCAGTGCCGACACGTGAATATATTCGTTTTCGAGTCTTGACTCAATATGGCGAGCGCGGTCACGAATTATTAGCAGCAGATGTTTTGAGTTATTTGCGTTGGCTGAAAGATTTGCGATGAGAAGTGCATTGGTACTCAACGCGACTTTCGAACCGCTCTCAATTGTTCCTGCGCGGCGCGCAATTTGCCTAGTGCTCTCGGACAAAGCCGAAATAGTTGAAGACGACGGAACACAAGTTCATGCTGAAACTTTTGTAATGCCAGGACCATTGGTTATTCGATTGCGCTATGTCGTAAAAGTGCCATATCATCGGCGCACTGCAATGTCTAGGCGGGCAATATTTGCGCGAGATAATCATTGCTGTCAATATTGTGGCGCATTCGCTGACAGCATCGATCATGTTATGCCGCGGTCTCGAGGCGGTAAGCACGTCTGGGAGAATGTCACCGCAGCGTGTCGAGGTTGCAATCTAAAAAAACGAGACCGGACTCCTGATGAAGCAGGAATGTTGCTGGCAAATAAACCGCACACACCGCGAGAACTTGCGTGGATAACCGTGTCAGTGGACAGAATCCCTGAAGCATGGAAACAGTATCTCGCATACGCATCATAAAGTTTTTAAAGAAACTTTTTTGAAATTCTCTGATGAAGTCTTGGCAGATACACCACATTCGCGACTCGGCTGAGTCGGTGCACTCTCGAGAGTTGCCTGCCGAGCGATCAATCTGGCGCGCTTCAATTAGTGAGTCTGCAATTGTGTTGGGTTCAAAACAATCATTTGAAATTGTCAATCAGCAAGCTTGCGATAGCGATGGGGTGAGCGTCGTTCGCCGCCGCAGTGGCGGAGGTGTCGTTTTTCTTGGTGCCAATGACCACTTATGGGTTGATCTTGTGATTCACCGCGAGGATGTTTTATGGAGCGATGATATTGGAAGATCAATGTGGTGGGTTGGTGATTTGTGGGCCGCCGCGCTTGCTGAAAATGATGTTGCAGCGCGTGATCAACTGATTGTTCATCGTGGTGGTCTTGAGCGAAGTGAGATCTCAGATCTAGTTTGTTTTGCCGGACTCGGGCCAGGCGAAGTAACTCTGCATGGCAAAAAAATGGTCGGTATTTCTCAGCGACGAACTAGGGAGATGGCAAGGTTTCAGTGCGTGTTGCATAGTCGATGGTCAACCGGGGCATATGAAAAATATTTAGATTTTGAGAAACTTTCTGGCACAAAAAAAATCATCGGATCAGATTTCAATTCAATGCAAGCAGGTGTATCGGGCGGTCTAAATGAGATCGCCAATTCGTTGATGAACTTAGCTGAATCGCTCTAGTTAGCTGTCTAGCTAATTAGATAGTTAGCTAGCCGCTCAGATCTTCAGGCAAACCCAGAAAAGGTCATTTTGAGATATTTGTCCTGTTCGCCCAAAAATTAGTGGGGGAAAGTGGGGTTAAATCCACCTTAGTGGGGGAAAGTGGGTTATACTCTTCACAAGCCGCGGAGGGAGCTCCAAAGCCTTTTAGATAATGGGTTTTGGGACAAAGCGGAGGATCAGTGTTTGTAGGTGCACACGAGCGTCAATTGGACCCTAAGGGTCGCATCGCTCTGCCAGCCGCTTTTCGTCCACGTCTTGAGCCAAAGTGCTACCTCGCCCTTGGACGCGATAAATGTGTTGACGTACTCACCACTGAAGCGTTCTTATCTGTAGCTAACGATGCGATGGACAAAGTTCGTCGCGGCGAGATGGATCGCAAACAGCAGCGAGCTTTGGCTTCAAACATGATTGAAGTAACTGTCGATACTCAAGGTCGCATCAACATCGATGAAAAACTGCGCACTTATGCAGGGCTTCAACTTAATTCGCGAGTAGTTGTCAGCGGGTCTTTTGACAGAGTCGAAATTTGGGATCCAGAGCGTCATCAACGCATAAGTGATTCAGGTGCCCAAGAACTTGCTGGCGCAGAGTAGCGAACGAAGGGAGGTCACGCAACAAACTTTTTTGCAACAGTCACAAGTTGCATGAGTTTCGATTATCAGCAGTCTTCCGACTAACAAGATGGATAGCACCCAACTCCGCTCGCTACTGTCTCGCTATCCGGGGAGAAATCCCGGAGGCACCGTTGGTCGGGAGGCTGCTGATAAGCGAAGCGATCGTGGTGACTAGTTGCAGGTTGCAAGACTGCCATGACGAGTGAAAAAAGTTCAGATCTAAATTCACAGTTGAATCCGCAGCTAAATCCGCAAGTAAGTTCACGGCTCACGACGCATGAGCCTGTGATGTTAAATGAAATTGCTCAATGTTTTACAACGGTACCCCCCGGTGTTGTAGTTGATGCAACTTTCGGCCTTGGCGGACATGCCAAGGCAATTTTGAAAGCTAACCCATCTATACAAATTTTGGGATTAGATCAAGATGCGGATGCAATCGCAAATGCCGAGAGGATGATTGCCGATGACGCATCGCTGCGTGGTCGGTTGACAGTTCGCCGAGTTCGCTTTGACTCGTTGAATACAGTTCTTGAAGAACTCTCAATCAAAGAAATATCTGGTGCATTATTTGATCTCGGAGTTTCTTCGCCACAACTTGATATTGCCGAGCGCGGTTTTTCTTATCGAAATGATGGCCCATTAGATATGCGAATGGATCAACGCAGTGAACTGAGTGCAGCAGATGTGGTGAATAATTATCAAGAATCAGAACTTGCTGGCATAATTACGCAGAACGCAGACGAGCGATTCGCGCGGCGAATAGCTCGGGCGATTGTTGCCGCACGGCCAATCAGTACGACCACACATCTTGCCGAAGTGATTGTTGCTGCTATCCCTGCGCCAGCTCGTCGCACGGGCGGGCATCCTGCAAAGCGAACATTTCAAGCAATTCGAATTGAAGTTAATAAAGAGCTTGAGATTCTTGCGAGAACATTGCAAATTGCAATCGATGCCACAAAAGTTGGTGGGCGAGTCGCAGTTTTGACTTACCACTCAGGTGAAAACCGTATTGTTAAACAAGTTTTCAGATCTTCCGAAAAAGACGCTGATGAAATAAAAATTGGTTCGCCTTATGTGCATGAGTCACAACTAGGTACACGCCGTGTTAGTCGAGTACGAATTGCTCAATACCCCAGCGAGCAAGAACAAACCCAGAATCGTCGCGCTAAGTCGGCTCGGTTGCGAGTTATTGAAAAAGACCTAGTAGAGGCAAGAGGCTGATATGTCTGCGGCATATTCTCGTCGCCAAGAAACGATTCGTCAATATCGTGAAGAACCTTCAACACGAGCAGTTACGCGTCAAGTCTCTCGGCCAATAACTCGTCAAGTCTCGCGACCAGTAACTCGGCCAGTTACGCGGCCGATCACGAGACAAGTCTCGCGGCCAGTAACACGCCCAGTAAATCGACAGAGTCGTTCGCGAAATAATTTAAAGCCACAACTACGAGTTGTTCAACCAGTTACACGATCAAAATTTTCAAAGGTAACTTTAGTAATAGTTACTCTTGCTTCGCTTTTTGGATTTATCGTTATTTTTCAAACAGTTATCGCTGAACAACAATTAAGACTCGACCGAGTGAGTACTGATGTGCGACTTGCACGTCAGCATTACAACGAGTTACGTCAGCAACGAGCCGAATTAAGGGCCCCAG
>WLFB01000037.1 GCA_009703975.1 Actinomycetota bacterium
AACCTAGGTGGCGAGTGGCTCGGCGGCGCGACTTGTGCTGCAGTTGGAGCAAAATTTAGAGGGAACAACAAGAACGGCGACAAGTCATGGCAGGCAACGGTAAAAGTTGATGTTTGTGATGCACCAAAGAAGTTTGTGTTCGTTCTCAATTACAAAGAAAATCATTTATGTGATTGGGTATATGAAATTGAACCAACACCGAACGGCTGTCGTTTGACACATGCGTGGGTTGCGGGAACTCATTGGGAACAATTTGCACCGTTTGGCAAGGACATCAGTGGAGTGGAAGACCGTGCTACTCACAACCTTCGCACTATGGGTGTCACGCTCGACAACTTGCTAAAAGCAGTTAAATAATTATGGATAATCTCGCAACTTTTGTAGTCAGTGACGGAGTCGCCGTCATCACGATGGATGACGGTAAAGCAAATGCTTTATCGATTTCAATGCAAGCGGCCGTAAATGTAGCGCTTGATGAAGCACTCGATGCAAAACTTCCAGTCGTGTTGACGGGTCGCGCAGGCATATTGTCTGCGGGATTTGATTTGAAGACGCTCTCTGCTAGTGGTCAACCAGCCTTTGACATGCTGAACGGTGGTATTGAATTAGCAATACGGTTGCTCAGTTTTCCGAACCCAGTAATAATTGCCTGCCCTGGTCATGCAATCGCAATGGGTGTTTTTCTCTTGCAAAGTTGTGACTATCGGATTGGTGTTGCGGGCAACTTTAAATATGTCGCCAATGAAGTCGCAATCGGCATGACGATGCCGCATTCGACTATAGAAATTTTGCGTCAACGAATTACACCTGCGGCGTTATCGCGGGCAGTTCTTCTCGCCGAAACTTTTACTCCCGAAAATGGTGTCGAGACAGGCTTCGTTGATCGGGTTGTGGCCACTGAGGCTGAACTGATGCCCGCAGCACTTGAGTTTGCAAAATCGAGTACTGCGTTAAATGCTGCGGCACATTCAGCGAGCAAGAATCGTTTGCGCGGTGATGTGCTCGCTGCAATCAGAGCCGGATTGACCAAGGATATTCAAGACTGGAAAAAACTTTTTTTAACAAGTTAGAACTTTTAGCACGACAACTCGGGCAAGGAATTAATGAGAACTACATCGTTGCGTTGCGGTGCGATGTGACTTGACGTATTTGTGGCACACTGATCGAATGACACAAATTAAATCGGTTTCTTCGTGTATCAGTAGGGCACTCGATGCTGCTGTAGTGCCGGGGTTTTCCAAAATTGGTTACAGAGTTCGCCAATGGATTGGAAATGGCAAGCCATCTCAGACTTTGATTTACGCGGTAAGACAGTCGTGATCACAGGCCCAACGTCCGGGCTAGGTGAACAAGTTGCTCGCCAACTTGCAGCCACTGGAGCAAACTTGGTGTTGGTTGCGCGTAACAAAGAAAAGTGTGCACGCGTAATTGACGAAATTGCACCACTGTGCACGGGAAACAAACCTGTTTTTATTCAGGCAGAAATGGGAGATCTTGAATCAGTTCGTAGCGCATGCGCAGTGATACAGAAACAATTCACTCACTTAGATGTATTGATCCACAATGCAGGTGCATTGTTGAACACTCGTCAAATATCGCCACAGGGGATTGAACAAACTGTTGCATCACATGTGGTTGGCCCATTCCTTATGACCACACTGCTTCTTCCACTGTTGGTCGGAGGTCGAGTAGTAACTGTCTCATCAGGAGGCATGTACACCAGCCCACTCCCCATTTTCGACAACGGCGAAACTCTGGAGATGCCCGCTAATAAATATGCTGGATCAAAACAGTATGCAATTGCTAAACGAGCACAAGTAACGCTGACCGAAATGTGGGCTGCACACGAACCCCAGACAGAGTTTGTGTCAATGCATCCGGGCTGGGCAGACACTCCAGGAGTGCAAGAAAGCATCCCGGGGTTTCGAAGAATAACTGCACCAATTTTGCGTTCGGCCGGTGAGGGCGCAGACACGATCGCTTGGCTGGCTGCCATTCAGCCACTCCCAGGTAAGAGCGGGTCTTTTTGGTCTGATAGAGAAATTAGACCTACACACAAGTCGCCGCGCACTAAAAAAAGTGATACCAAAACTGCCCGAGCTGCATTATGGAAAAATATCTCTGACTACGTAGATTCATTTACCCAAAGCATTTAACGATCACCTTCATTAAAATATTTCTCATGACTTACAACGTTGCGGTAGTACGAGAAGTTTTAGCATCTCCAGAAAAAGTGTGGTTACTAGTTACTGACTTACCGCGCATGGGTGAATGGTCGCCTGAAAACCTGGGAGGTGAGTGGCTCGAGGGCGCTACGTGTGCGGCAGTTGGCGCAACGTTTAAAGGCCGCAACAAAAATGGCAAGAAGAAGTGGGGAACAAACGTCGTAGTTAATGCATGCGATGCGCCAAAGAAGTTTTCGTTTGGATTGATGGTTCTTAAAAAAAACTGGTGTGATTGGGTGTACGAGATTGAGCCAACCGCAACAGGCAGCAGGGTCACACACAGTTGGATCGATCACCGTGGTGCGGTCGCTGCATTTTTGGGGAAAGTTGTGAGTGGCGTCGCTGACCGTGCAACTCACAACAAAAAGAACATGGAAATCACCCTGGACAATCTTGCGAAGGCAGTGATGTTGTTTGAGGCGTGAGATACGACTCCAAAATCGGGTGCGCCCAACATCGCCGTGTCGTTATACAAGTCACCTGCTGCGGCAACTTGGGCAAGTAATTTTTTGTGTTTTCGCTGCACATGCAGCACAAACTAAAAACTGACAACGACATTCAAGGTTGGCGCAGTCATAGAACTGATTTGTACTTGACCCGCAATAGTCGCAATTGCCTAGAACTTTTGCGTCTTCACTAAATTCGATCTTAAGTCGCTTATCAAAAACATAGAGCGAACCCTCCCACAAAGAACTATCTGCAAATTCTTCGCCGTAACGCACGATGCCGCCATCAAGTTGGTAGACCTCGTTGAAACCACGATTCTTCATCAACACTGATAGCACTTCGCAGCGAATGCCACCAGTGCAATAAGTAACTATGGGTTTGTTTTTGAGATGATCGTATTTGCCGCTTTCGAGTTCGCCAACAAAGTCAGGTGTTGTTGCAACATCTGTGACGACAGCATTTTTGAATTTGCCAATGCGCGCCTCATGTGCACTGCGACCATCAAAGAAAACAACTTCATCGCCACGTTGTTCAACTAATTTATTTACTTCGTGCGGCTTCAAGTGCGTACCGCCGCCGACAATGCCGTCTTGGTTGACAATAATTTCTTCAGGCTTGCCAAAAGTAACTATCTCATCTCGCACGCGAATCACTAATCTCGGAAATTCATCACCTACGCCTTCGGACCACTTGAAATCAATTTCTTTGAACTGTGCGAACTCCTTTGTGGCACGAACATACTTCTTGATATTCGACAACAAACCACCGACGGTGCCATTGATGCCGTCTTTTGAAATAATTATGCGACCCTTCAAGTCAAATCTTTCGCAAAGCGCACGCTGCCAAAGTCGAATCGCCTCTGGGTCTGCCAAGGGCGTGAACTTGTAAAACAGCACTATTTTTGAAGGTTCTATACAGACAATTTTACGTGGGATTTTAGGCAGAACTATCGGCGTAGCCTTATTAACAATGGAAATCATGCAATCGCAAAAATTGGCCAACGTGCTTTATGACATTCGTGGTCCAGTGCTTGATGAAGCCAAGCGACTTGAGGCCCAAGGTCACCGGATTATCAAACTAAACATCGGCAACCCACAACCGTTTGGTTTTGAGACACCGCCGGAAGTTTTGGTCGAAGTTGTGCGCAACTTGCCAACATCACAGGGCTATTCAGATTCGCAAGGTATTTTGTCGGCACGAACCGCAGTTGTTCAGCACTATCAAGAACGCGGAATTGACATCACAGATGTCGATGATGTTTGGTTAGGCAATGGTGTCAGTGAATTGATTCAACTTGCATTGAATGCGTTACTTGATCAGGGCGACGAGGTTTTGATTCCAGCTCCTGATTATCCACTTTGGACAGCTTCAACAAGTCTCGCTGGCGGTACACCAGTGCATTATTTATGTGACGAGTCAAACGGTTGGATGCCGATGATGGAGAGCATTCGATCAAAAGTTAGTGATCGGACAAAAGCAATTGTTGTGATCAATCCGAATAATCCAACAGGTGCGGTGTACAGCCCAGAAATTTTGCGTGAGATCGCAGATTTTGCTGCCGAACGTGGACTGATCGTAATGGCTGATGAAATTTACGACAAAATTCTTTACGACGATGCGGTGCACACAACATTTGCCGCGATTGCGCCCGACGTTTTTACAATGACGTTCAACGGTCTTTCAAAGGCGTATCGTCTCGCCGGCTTTCGTGCTGGTTGGATGATGATGACTGGGCCACGCAAACATGCGGCAAGTTATATCGAAGGAATCAACATGTTGACGAACATGAGATTGTGTGCCAATGTGCCTGCGCAACATGCGATACAAACTGCGTTGGGTGGTCGTCAAAGTATTAAAGATTTAGTTTTGCCTGGTGGTCGATTGCTTGAACAGCGCGATGCTGCGGTGAAAGCGCTTGAACAAATCCCAGGTGTTTCGTGTGTGAAACCAAAAGGTGCGCTATATGTGTTTCCGAAACTTGATCCGAAAATTTATCCGATAGCCGACGATCGAAAGTTTGTACTTGACTTCTTGCGTGCCGAACATGTGCTAGTTGTGCAAGGAAGTGGTTTTAATTGGCCGAGTACAGATCACCTGCGCATTGTGACTTTGCCTTACGCCAAAGATCTCACCGAAGCAATCGGTCGACTTGGCAACTTCTTGTCGACCTACGACCCAGCAAAGTAAATATCCGAAATTTGTCTTCAAATTTGCCGAGTTCTTACTGAGTTCTTACTGAATAATTGAAAACTAGGTTGATATGGCAACCTTAGGTGTACGCAAACTTCGTTCACCGACGATGAGTCGAATCCGTGACACAGACGTTGGCGCCACATCTGGCTTCATAACTTTGATAGTTATCGGTATTTGGCTTCATCATGGTGGAGCATCTTTTTTTGGAAAATCACTTGCATCAACTCTGACATCGCTCGATCAAATAACCGGATTGCTGTGCAGCGAAGCCGGCATTCTTGGTCTCATATTAATTACTCGAACTCCACTTCTAGAGCGTCGTTACGGCTTAGATCGCTTATTCAATTGGCATCGCTTGCTAGGCGAAGCAATGGCGTTGCTTTTGATTTTGCATATTGCGTTTAGTGTTTGGGCTTGGTCTATACCTGGCGGATTTTTTGATTCAGTTAAATCTCTAACCGGTGGAGAGTCGTATATGGCGCTCACTGCAGTTGGTTCAGCAATCATTTTGGCGATCACTTTAAGTTCATTGAAGTGGTTTCGAAACAAGATGTCTTATGAGATGTGGTACTTCGTTCATTTAACTGCGTATGTTGGTCTGGCGTTTTCTTTTTCGCATCAAATAGTTTTAGGAAGCGATTTTTCAACAGATTCGCTTGCGCGCTGGTTTTGGATCGGGCTACATCTTGCAGTTGTGGTTTGGATAATTTGGAGTCGCTGGGGTCGATTCTTCATCGCGATTGCACGACCATTCAAAGTTGCGTCTGTGACTCACGAAGCACAAGGCGTAACGAGCGTTTTGCTGACTGGTAAAAACCTTGGTCGACATCGTGCGCTTGCCGGTCAGTTTTATTTATTGCGTCAAGTAAAAGCTGGCCGTTGGTGGCAAGCGAATCCATTTTCGCTTTCGTCTGTTCCGACTTCAGAAGGATTACGGTTCACAATTAAATCCCGCGGTGAAGCGAGTGATGCGATGACCAAGATTCGAGTTGGCACAAGAGTTATCGCTGAGGGCCCATATGGTGTGTGCACACCCGATCTCGTGGGTTCGAAAAAAGCATTTCTTGTTGCTGGTGGCGTTGGGATAGGCCCAATTATTTCTTATCTTGAGCATCTAACTTTTTCAAGTGAACCGATTGTTATTTATCGTGCGCATTCGAATAATGAATTAGCACATTTGGACGAAATTGAGGCATTAGTAAATGCACGAAATGGAAAATTGCATACTTTGATTGGTCCACGTGCATCAATTAAATATGCAGATCCATTCGCACCCCACATTTTAAAAAAGCTCGCAGCGGACATTTCTAATCGAGTCGTGATGATTGCTGGACCAGAGTCTTTGGTTAAGGCAGTACAGAAAGGCGCTCGTGGCGCCGGCGTGCCAGCAGAAAATATTCACGCAGAAAGAGCATGGTGGTAAATATGTCAAATAGAAACTCAAGTCGGACGCGAAATTCAAAGCCGTCGCTTGCTCGACAGGTGATACCAGCGATCGTTTTAACTTCTGCTGGTGTCGGTTTTGTCTCTTTGCTTGATGGCCCACAAAATAGTGGAGAAGCGCTAGACACGCTTGGTGCAGCCAACACACAATCAGATTCTGTAAATCAAACCACAATTGTTAATGCGCCCGTTGATAGTTCTGCACCTGTGGCTGGAGCAGCAACTCAAGTACAAACGACACTTACACCCGTACCAACTGTTGTTGCGACGACGCCAACAGTCGCTGGTGCTGTAGTAACAGTTGCGCCTGTGACTGCGCTACCCACAACAGCACTACCGACGACTGCACCGCCGACGACTGCACCTGCTCCAGTAGATAATTCTTGTACTGGCGATGCAGTTAATAGCCCATCAGTAAATTTCAGATGGGGCGTAATGCAACTTCAAGCAACTTTTACAAAATCGAATGTTTTGTGTGATGTCACGGTTCTTCAATATCCGAACGATCGTCGAACTTCTGTAGAAATTAATCAGTATTCGCTGCCAATTTATAACCAAGAGGCAATTGCAACACATAGTGCAAAAATTCGCGCCGTTTCTGGTGCCACATATTCGTGGCAAGCATATTCAACTGCACTGCAAGCAGTATTGGATTCAAGACCATGACTATTGCGACTAGTCACAAGTTCGCTGCTAAGGCAATGGGTACAGCCGCGAGTTTACATATAGATGATTTTTGTGATTCTGTTACTGCCGAAAAAGCATGGCGCAGTGTTATTAGTTTTCTTTGGAATATTGAACAAACGTTCTCAACTTTCATAAGTGATAGTGAAATTTCTAAGATTAATTCTGGAAGCCTCAATCTCTTAGATTCTTCACCAAGTGTGATTGAGGTATTTGATGCTTGTACATGGCTTGAACATGCAAGTGATGGAGCATTTCGAGCGCGCCGCCCTGACGGTTCACTTGATCCGGCTGGTTTTGTCAAAGGCTGGGCAACTCAATGTGCAAGTCGCTTGTTGACTGAAAGTAATTTAAAGAATTGGTACTTATGTGTTGGCGGAGATATTCAAACTTCAGGACGTCAAGCATCTGGCGAATTATGGTCAGTTGGTATTACTGATCCACAGGATCAAAATCTTGTGCGGTGCACCATTGATATTCCAGAAAATTGGGCAGTCGCAACGTCAGGTAACTCTGCGCGCGGGCAACATATTTGGAGCGCAGATGCCAACCCGGCTGACGAAACTTTAAGATCTTTCAGTGTTATTGGCCCAGATTTAATGTGGGCTGATGCATTTGCGACAGCTGGTTTTGCAAAGGGCACAGCAGGTGCCGATTGGGTTAATAAGTTTTCAAATTATCTTGCACTTGAAATAAAATAATCAGCGGGCGTAAGTAACGCCGCCGTCAACAATAATTGTCGAGCCGACAACATAATCACCCGCGCGCGACGCAAGATAAATCGCAGCGCCAGCCATGTCTTCAGGTGTGCCAATACGCCCTGCAGGTATTTGAGTAGAAATAGCATCGCCATGATCGCGAGCCAATCTGTTCATGTCTGAGGCAAACGCACCTGGCGCGATTGCGCTAACGCCGATGTTGTCTTTAATCAACCGTAACGCCATGCGTTTTGTCATGTGGATCAAGCCTGCTTTGCTTGCTGCGTATGAATAAGTTTCCATCTCATTGACTGAGATGCCATCAATTGAAGCGATGTTGATTACTTTAGCGATGTGATTGTTTTTAATTGCAGCGGCTCGCAATTGTGGTGCAAGTGCCTGCGTCAAGAAAAACGGTGTTTTCATATTTATGTCAACTGTTTTATCCCAACCTGATTCAGAAAACTCATCAAACTCGGCCATCCAGGCTGCGCCAGCATTATTCACCAAAATGTCAAGTGTCGGCTCGCGCTCGGCAATTTCTGCCGCCAAAGCCGTGATGCCAGCCTGAGTTGAAATATCACCAGGAATTGATATGCATTCGCCGTAAAGCGAAAGTTCTTTAGCAGCGGCATCACACTGCGCAGCCTTGCGAGCAGTGATGTAAACACGCGAGCAACCATGTTCGAGAAAACCTTGCACAATCATCGCGCCGATTCCGCGTGAGCCGCCAGTGACTAGTGCAACCCGACCTTTAAGTGAGAAGAGATCTTTCATCACAAAGATGATACGAGCAGTAGGGTTGGGGCATGCGAAAGAACCCAATGTTGGCAATTTTTACTACTGTTTTTATTGATTTATTGGGTTTTGGAATATTGATTCCAGTATTCCCACTATTGATTAGTCCAGGTTCGCCGTTTCGAGTAACGCCAGAAGGTTGGTCTTTTACTCAAGGCCTGATCATGCTGGGTTGGCTGCAGGCGAT
>WLFB01000038.1 GCA_009703975.1 Actinomycetota bacterium
AACAGTGAAAGGTGAAGTTGTATCTTCAACTTTTGACCGACCATCTGAGGAGCACACTCATGTCGCCGAACTCGTGATTGAAAAAGCAAAGCGCATGGTCGAAATGGGCCAAGACGTCGTGATTATTCTTGACGGAATCACTCGTTTGTCGCGTGCTTATAACCTTGCTGCGCCAACAACCGGTCGAGTGATGTCGGGTGGTATCGACGCTGGTGCGTTGTATCCACCGAAGAAATTCTTTGGTGCTGCTCGAAACATTGAAGAAGGCGGCAGTCTTACGATCTTGGCGACGGCGCTCGTTGAAACGAACAGCCGAATGGATGATGCAATTTTCGAAGAGTTCAAGGGAACGGGCAACATGGAGCTTCGTCTTGATCGCAAACTTGCAGAGCGTCGAATTTATCCGGCGATTGATGTTGATGCGTCAAGCACTCGTCACGAAGAGTTGTTGTTTAATCGTCAGCAGCTTCAGATGGTCTGGAAGTTGCGTCGCGTTCTTAGTGGTCTTGCCGCTGAAGGCAGTGCCGCACCAGGGCTTGAGTTGTTGATTGATCGTCTGAAGACTTTCAAGAATAACGACGAGTTCCTCGCCGAAATCGCTAAACAACCGACGTCTTAAGTTTCGTCGCGTCATGATGACGAACGATAGTCACGCATTACGGTTGGCTCGTGTGCGTCTACGCACACTAATTTCGACGCAGTCTGCAGATCTTGAGATACAACATCTAGAAGTTGCTGAGTTCGGTTCAGCCGTTGGTGTTGTGAGTAGAAACATCGCCTGGGTGTTGTTAACTTCGCGTCACGAATTTGGTCTGGGGCCAGCAATGATTTGGGCGTTACGTAACGGTGCAACTTCGCTCAACATCTTTACCGAACACAATTCTGGTGACCTTGCGCGTCGTGCAAGTTTCTTTAACTTCGACATAGATGTTTATAAAATTGCGAGTGATCTCACTGTTACTCCGGCGCTTTCTTTGCCAGGTGCTTTGCCGATAAAAGAAATCAGTGCAGCCGACGAATCATTTGCAGATTTCATTCGCAGCAGTGGTGCAGAAGTAACTCGCGAACATGGTGTTCTTGCTGGAGAGGTTTGTGGTCTTGAAGTTTGTCGTGTGGTTCACGATGATACCGACACGGCAGTTGTCGAATCGCGTCTTGAAATCGGTGTCGGCACTCACGACCGTGAAACATTTCAGTTGTTACATGGCCGCACAGCAACGATTGAGTCTCTGCGCAAAGTCGTTGAAGAAGTCGCATCAAAAAGGATTGCTGGCGCTAATCCTCATCCATTAAATCAACTTGGTAGAGAGCGATTATTGCGACATTTGACTTGTGTATCGCCACATTCAGTTGACGCAATTTCGCTTCAATCCGTTGCGCCACCAATGCCTCGTGCCAATCTCAAAGACCAAGTCCCATGTTGTGCTCTGGGTATTTCTCGTAGTGGTAAGTCTTTGGTTGCTATTTTTAGCATCGGGATAGACCCAGATGTGATCTCATTTGGTGCTGATGCGCGACAGGCAATTGACGATCAGGCAGAACTGATTTTTGTTTCACCACAGCGCGACATTGTGCCAGCGATTGCTCAACTTGCCGAGTTGTTATTCATCCCCGCACGCTTCGCTGGTTGCAATCTTCTAGATGCACCTACACGGGGTCGAGATTAAAGCAATAGTCTGATCATCGTGCTTGAACGACTTGACATCATTGAACGAGATTTTCTCGATCTTGAATCGAGCATGGCCACGGCAGAGGTGCTAGAAAACCAAGACAAATTGCGCGAAGTTTCTCGCAAATATAAACAATTGACGCCTTTGGTCGAGTGCATTCGCAAATATCAAGCCGCAACCGGCAACGCACAAGCGGCAAAGGAGTTGATTGCTGACGCAACCGGCGCTGAGCGAGATCAGCTGCAAGAAGAATTAATTTCTGCGACTTCGACGATTGCTGCTCTTGAGAATGAACTCAAGATTTTATTGTTGCCACCAGATCCAAATGCCGGCAAAAACATCATCGTCGAAATTCGCGGTGCAGAAGGTGGAGAAGAAGCCAACCTATTTGCGACTGATTTGTTCGACATGTACAAGGCATTTGCCGCTCGCAATAACTGGGCAGTCGAAGTTTTGTCGCTCGATCTTTCACCAAAAGGTGGAATCAATCAAGTTGTAATGATCTTCAAAGGAGAGACCGCATGGACTCGAATGCGCTTCGAGGGCGGACCTCATCGTGTACAGCGAGTTCCAGCCACTGAAAATCAAGGTCGAATTCATACAAGTTCGGCAACTGTGATGGTCTTGCCTGAGGTTGAAGAAGTTGAACTTCACATTGATGAAAAAGATTTACAAATCGACGTTTACCGTGCGAGCGGCCCTGGCGGCCAAGGCGTAAACACCACCGACTCTGCAGTGCGCATCACTCATAGACCGAGTGGTGTTGTGGTTGCGATGCAAGATGAGCGCAGTCAGTTGCAAAACCGTTTGCGAGCGATGCAGGTCTTACGTGCGCGATTGCTTAAGCGTCAAGAAGAAGAGTCTCAGGCACGGGCTTCTGCAGAACGAAAAGCCCAAGTTGGCGGTGGCGGACGTGGCGAAAAGATTCGCACATATAACTTCAAAGACAGTCGAGTTACCGACCATCGAATTGGATTTACGTTGCATCAATTGCAAGAAGTTTTGGCGGGAAATTTAGATCCAGTGATTGATGCATTGACACTTGAGTATCAGACTGAGCAGTTGGCCTACGCCGGCGAGAAATAATTTCTGTCGTGAATAGCGACGAAACAATCACATGGGGTGAGTTGTTTCAGAAAACTTCGGTCGATCTGGGCAGTGAACAAGAAGCACGATGGTTGTGCGAGCATGCAAGTGGATTAGACACCAGCGAATTTAGTTCGGGTTTGTCAGAAATAGTCAGTGAGCGTTGTGGTGTTGCCTTGCGCGAGATGGTGCGGCGACGAATATTAGGTGAACCATTGCAATATGTAATGCAGCGTTGGTCGTTTCGACATCTTGATGTTTTCGTTGATCCGCGAGTGTTGATTCCGCGACCTGAAACCGAACTTGTCGTGCAAGTCGCGCTCGACACATTGCGCAACACTGCGCAAGAGATTGATCGAAAGATACGAGTTGTTGATCTTGGTACAGGCAGTGGTGTAATCGGATTGGCGCTTGCTAGTGAACTGCCACTTGGTAAAACCGAAGTTTGGTTAACAGATATTTCAGCCGATGCGCTTGACGTCGCTCGAGCGAACCTGGCCGGATTGGGTTTAGTTGATGGTGATGTTCGCCTTGCTCAAGGTGATTGGTTTTCGGCATTGCCGCATCAACATAAAAATAGTTTCGATTTGATCATTAGTAATCCGCCATACATCGCTATTTATGATTCAAGTGTTGAGCCGGTGGTCCGTGACTATGAGCCGCATCTTGCGCTTTATGCGGGAACTGATGGTTTGGATGCATATCGTCAGATTATTTCGCAGGCTGGCGAATGGCTCGCCACTGATGGTTTACTAGTGCTTGAAATCGGTAACGATCAAGCGCTTCTTATTCGTAGTTTGCTTGACGAAAATGGCTTTAAAGATATTGAAATTCGCCAAGATTATTCTCAGCGCGACCGCATCGCCCTCGCCCGCAAACATTAACTCGCTGTTGCAACTTTTTAAATGTTTAGTGTTCCGTCGGCGTTGAGGTTGACTTTGCGGCCGACCCATTCGTCAGTGCACATTGCAGTCGCTACGTGCCGATCAGTTGAAGTTGCCCAGGCGCGACGCGAGTCTTTGAGCAACACTGCAGCGATGGCAGTTTCTGGTGCACCTTCGCGATCATGCATCACGGTGTAGGCCTCAATAGTTGCCTGCCCAGCCACATTGCTCGCAGCTTCACTTGGCGAAGCCAACTCGCGCGTGTCAAGCGAGTCGATGTCAACTTGTGGTGAACCATAGCGGAAACCCTTTTTTCCTGGCTCAGTCGAATAAACACCAAATGAATGCTTTGTTGCATAACCCCCATTAGCCCAGATGAATCCGTTTTGCTTTGAACCTGTGTCGTTGCGAAGTTTGGTCATCATCGTGGCGATTGCGTGCATCACATAGTTGTTCCAAGGGCCGCCAGCGAAAGATAAACCTCCGGTGATAGTGAGTTGTTGATCGAGCGACAAGTTCAACGATTGTGCGCCGAGTTGCACCGCCGACGGAAAACATGAGTATAAATCAATTAACGAAATTTCGCTAATTGAAACATCAGCTAGGTCACAAGCCATTGCTCCGCCAAGTCGCACAGCTGGTGTATCAGAAAATGAAAATCGGTTTGAGATGTAATAGTGCTCGTGGCAATCTGTGCCAGAAATCGGAAAAACCCAGCGATCTTTTGCTATGCCAAGTTGAGTTGCTTTTTCAACCGAACAAATAATTAACGCCGCAGCCATGTCAACCTGATTATTCGAATTCATTACTTTGCGATATGGCGAGCCGATCATCCTGTTTTTTGGTGTGACGGTTCTGATCTGTTCTGCACTGAGCGCAGTTTGACTCCATGCGTTCGTATTTGTCGCAGCCACGCCACTGAATCTTGACCAAAGTTCGCTAATAATTTGATCATGTTCGGCGATGCTTCGTTTTGCTTTGGCACGAATCGCAGTTTCAAACATTGGGTATATCTGCACTGGTAGAAAAATCTTTCGAGCGATTTCTTCGGGGCTACTCAACGCGGCATCATCTATAATTTGAAGCGGTGCTGGGGTGCCCTGCACTTCTGGTGTCCAGTTCAGCGTTACGTTTTCGCGTTGCGCTCGCGATCGCGAATAGCTTGATTCACCGCCAGCGATTATCGCGATGTCCAACTCTCCATTTTGAATTTCTCGCGCAAGTTTGTTGACAATTAACTGCGGCATGTTGCCACCGTGAGGGGTTATGCCATCAGCGCGGGTGTTGATCCCAAGAAGTTTGGCAACAGTGTGTGCAGGATTTGCATATCTCCACGACAACATTCGCACGATGTTTAGCGCATCAACATCTGGCACAGTGCTCAAGCCAGCATCAAGTGTGGCACTTCGAATCGCTTCGGTGATTAGTTGAACGGGCTCGCGTGCGTCTGCCAAAGTCGCCGCGTGATTGACAATTTGCCCTTGTCCAACAAGCACAGGAGTTCGCGGGTCAATTGACACAACTACTCACAATACGCCGTAACTTTTGGCACTCATCGGGATATCGGGCAGTCTTCTTTCGAGAAGTCTGCTAGTGCAATACACTTTTGGCATGAAACGTATTGCGATTGGGTCTGATCATGCTGGTTTTGAACTCAAGCAACATTTGATTTCATATCTAGCCACTAAAGGGCTAACTGTTGACGACCATGGCACCAACTCAACGCAGAGTGTCGACTATCCCGAAATTTGTGCCAATGTTGCTCGGTCGGTGCGCGATAAAAAAGCAGACATGGGCATCGTGCTCGGCGGTAGCGGTCAGGGTGAGCAAATTGCGGCCAACAAAGTAATCGGCATACGCGCTGCACTGTGTAACGATCTTTATTTAGCGGAAATGGCACGATCGCACAACAACGCAAATGTTCTTTCAATGGGTGCACGAGTTGTTTCGCCCGAACTCGCAGAACAGATAGTTGATAAGTTTGTCATTACGCAATTTGAAGGCGGAAGACATGCGCCGAGAGTTGCACAGCTTCACGAAATTGAACTTGCCGAAATCAAACTATCTCTAAACGAAAGCAGCAACTAATGCCTTGGCCATCCGAAACAAACCGTGACAATACAATTTTTGATCTTTTAGAAGCTGAACGAGTTAGACAAGCAACCGGCTTGCAATTAATAGCCAGCGAGAACTTCACTTCACCAGATGTGATGGCCGCAACTGGCTCGGTGTTAACTAATAAATACAGTGAGGGCTATCCGACGAAGCGTTATTACGGCGGTAACTCAGTTGTCGATGATGTCGAGGCACTTGCAATTGAAAGAGTCAAAAAACTGTTTGGTGCAGACCACGCCAATGTTCAACCTCACTCTGGAGCGAGCGCAAACATGGCTGTTTATCTTGGCCTACTTAAACCAGGTGACACAGTTTTAGGTTTGAGCCTTGATCACGGCGGGCACTTGACGCATGGTTCACCAGTCAACGCCAGTGGAATTTTGTATAAGTTTCACTCGTTTAAAGTCGGCGCAACCGATGAGCGGTTGAACTTTGATGAGATTCGCGAACTTGCGATTGAACACAAACCGAAACTAATTGTTGCGGGTACGACTTCTTATCCGCGCAGACTTGAACCTGAGCCGTTCAAGAAAATTGCTGACGAAGTTGGCGCCTACATGATGTTTGATATCGCGCACATTGCTGGTCTCGTTGCGGGTGGCGCACATCCAAACCCAGTACCTTTTGCAGATGTTGTAACTTTCACAACACACAAAACTTTGCGTGGTCCACGCGGCGGTTGCATTTTGTGTCGCGCCGAACTTGCACCGATTATTGACAAAGCGGTTTTCCCTGGTAGTCAAGGAGGCCCGTTAGAGCATGCGATTGCAGCTAAGGCTGTTGCGTTTCACGAAGCAATGCAACCTAGTTTCAGTGAGTACGCACATCAAATAGTTAAAAATGCATCGGCGTTGGCCGGCGCGCTTGCAAGTCATGGGTTCAGGCTTGTTTCTGGCGGTACAGATACACACATGATGGTTGTCGACCTGCAACCTTTTGATGCCGAACTAACCGGCAAAGAAGCACAATTAGTTTTAGATACCGCAGGCATTACATTAAATAAAAATGCGATCCCGAATGATCCACGTAGCCCGTTTGTTACGAGTGGTGTGCGCATCGGTACGCCATCGGTGACAACACAAGGTATGCGCGAAGCAGAGATGCCACTGATCGCAGAATATATTGCAACGACATTGCGAAATCGCAACGACACGGCGAAGATCGCAGAAGTTCGTGGCAAAGTTGCTCAACTGTGTGCGAAGTTTCCTGTTTATGCAAACATTTAGCAATAGCGCCAAAGTAAAAGATGAGTGACCTTTTTGGATATCTATTTGTCGGCGGTGTCGCAGCCGCAGTAACCGCAATCACGACACCGTTAGTCGCAAAATTTGCCCGTCAATACGGTTGGATGGCGACCCCCGACGAACGCCGTAGTCACCCTGAGCCAACGCCTGACGTAGGCGGCATTGCATTTTTTATTGCACTAGTTGTTGCAATCGCCGTCGCGTGGCAGATGGATCGATTTGACCCTTTGTTTCGCAATAACTCTGAACTTATCGGAGTGATTATTGCTGGTCTAATTATTTTTGTGCTCGGGTTTGTTGATGACATTCACGAAGTTTCTGCGCCGATGAAAGTTACTGGTGTTGTTGTCGCCGCCATTGCTCTTGTTTGGTTTGGCGTAACGATGATTTACTTTCGCGCACCGTTCGTAGATGTATTTGTTTTATCAAGAGACTGGGTGCCACTGTTTACAGTTTTGTGGCTGCTCGGTATGACGCAAGCAATAAATCTGATCGACGGGCTTGATGGGCTCGCCGCCGGAATCGTGGCGATTGCCGCCACTGCATTTTTTATTTACAGTCGC
The DNA here is from genome assembly GCA_009703975.1 of Actinomycetota bacterium. Classification (GTDB taxonomy): domain Bacteria; phylum Actinomycetota; class Acidimicrobiia; order Acidimicrobiales; family Ilumatobacteraceae; genus BACL27. Next base: position 7,563 of record WLFB01000038.1, read on the forward strand.
CACCTAGGAACGAATGGTTTGCTCAGCGAACCGAACATTGGCCCGTTGGTCGCGATCATCACTGTCGGTATCTGTCTTGGGTTCTTGCCGTACAACTTCAATCCTGCAAAAATATTTATGGGTGACAGCGGTGCGTTGTTGCTCGGCTTATTGTTTGCAGTTTCAACAAGTGTTGTCGGCGGTCGCGCTAGCCCCGACGTAAAATCAGATGGAGGTCAGACATATTTCTTTTTGGCTCCGCTGTTAATCCCATTACTCGTACTTGGCGTACCGATCATTGATGTGCTTTTTGCGATCATCCGTCGAACTCGCAGCGGAGTCGGTTTCGCCACAGCCGACACGGGGCACTTGCACCACAGACTTATTAAATTGGGTCACGGGCCCCGTCGAGCGGTTGTAATTCTTTGGCTGTGGACAGCCCTGCTCTCAGCTTTCGTACTTTATCCTGCGCTCTCAGAGCGGTCAGCAAGCCTTTGGCCATTTTTGTTTTTAGTTGCGTTACTGGGTTGGTTTACTCGGTTTAACGAGCGATTTTGGGCGAGCGGATTGTTCAAATCGAAAACTCAGCCAGCTCAGCCAGCTCAGTTAGCCCAGCCTGATGCCGAGCCTGCAGTAGCGCCCGAAGTAAAGCCCGAAACACGACCCGAGATTTAAACCTCGTTGAGTTTGCAAGCAACCCCAATTTAAAGATAGTTTGTATCTTTATTCACAAGCGTTAGGCACATTCGCCTATTGCAATTCACTCTAAGGGTCAGCGTTGAAATTATTGCCAACTCGTAAGCCGGTCGCGCGCGCAACAGTTTCTTCGCACGACTCTCTTGGACGAGGCGTTGAAATCGCTGTGAGCGTCGGTGTTTTCTTTGGGATTGGTTTGATATTGGACAATGCTTTTGAGACAAGACCGCTGTTCATGATCTTGTGCAGTTTGTTTTCGGTAGTTGGCAGTTTCGCGCGACTTTGGTATGTCTATGACAACGACATGCAATTTCAAGAAGTTAAACGCCAGAAATTATCGACGAGCCATATGCACGATTCAAGTTTCGTTGGCGACAAGTAGTCAATGATGGCGATTGATTCAGACACAAAGATTTC
>WLFB01000039.1 GCA_009703975.1 Actinomycetota bacterium
GAAGCAGCTAATCGATCAACAGGCACTAAACGAGTTGTTGGTCTTAGCTAGAGATTTGCAAATTGTTGAACAATTCACTGAGATGCGCAATGGTCTCAAACTCAATTTTACTGAGCAGCAATCGGTTCTTCACACAGCGTTGCGTGCAGATATTAATACTTCATTGATTGTTGACGGTGAAGATGTAGTTGCTGAAGTGCAAGCTGAACGTAAAGCCTTGAAAAGATTTGTTGACGCAGTTCGAACCGATAAAAGGTTCAGAAAAGTCATAAATATTGGAATCGGTGGCAGTGATCTTGGTCCAGCACTGATCTACGACGCATTGTTTGGTACTTACAATTCTGAAGTTGAGTGTGTATTTGTCGCCAATATTGATGCTCACGAGATCAAATCAGTATTAAATAAGTGCATCGCAGCCGAGACTTTGTTCGTTGTCTGCTCGAAATCTTTTAACACCGTCGAGACATTGAGCAATGCTCGCATTGCCAAACAGTGGCTTGCGGAAAAACTAGGCGTTGAAGTCGGTGACAAAGTTCTTGCTGAGCATTTTGTAGTCGTCTCGGCATATCCGGATCGTGCCGCAAAGTCGGGCGTAGTTGCTGCAAACTCTTTTAAGATTTGGCCTTGGGTTGGCGGTCGCTACTCGATTTCGTCGGCGATGAGTTTGGCGCCGATGATTGCATTTGGCGCCGATATTTTTGATGAGTTCCTTGCCGGAATGCGAACAGTGGATGACCAGATGCAACATTCTGCACCAGAAGATAATCTCCCGTTAATTCTTGGGTTGATAGACGTCTGGAACTGCAGCGTGCTTGGGCACACAAGTCAAGCCTTCGTGCCGTATGCGCACCAACTTAAATTATTGCCAAGTTATTTACAACAATTAATAATGGAGAGTAACGGTAAATCGGTGCAGGTTGACGGTGAGCCGACTTCAATGCGAACCTCGCCGGTCGTTTGGGGTGGTGTAGGTACAAGTGCGCAGCACGCGTTTTTTCAAATGTTGCACCAGGGTACTGATGTAGTGCCAGTCGAATTCATCGGGTTCGCGCAACCAACCCATGATGAAATTTCGGCACACGACATTTTAATTGCCAACATGTTTGCACAATCGAAAGCTCTGGCATTTGGACGATCTCAGGCAGAACTAAAAAGTGAGAATGCTGATGATGAAAATATTAAACATCGCGTAATGCCTGGTAATCGGCCGTCAACTACTGTGCTCGCATCTAATTTGTCTGCTCGAACGCTCGGGTCGTTAATTGCGATGTATGAACATCGGGTTTTTGTTCAAGGAGTTGTTTTTGGTATTAATAGTTTTGATCAGTGGGGTGTTGAACTCGGCAAAACTCTTGCCACCGAAATAACTAGTTCACTAATAAATCCATCCAAAAATGGGGAGAGCTTTAAAGACTCGCAAGACTCGTCAACTCGAGGGCTAATTAACTGGTATCGCTTGCATCGTAGTAATCGTTAGATCACCTACGCTGGTTGCGTGCCTCTGAAAATCTCTCAAGCTGAGCGAATGCTAAATTTGCTAGCCCTGCTGGTAGATCGAAATCGGCCACTGACATTGCGTCAAGTTCGCCAAGAGTTAGGCAAGCAATATCCGAATAGTAATGAGGCAGCGCGAGCCGCATTTGAGCGCGACAAAGCGGCGCTCCGTGAGATGGGTATACCGATTGAGACAAAAACTTTGGGCGGTGATGCGGCCGGTGAGGTTACATATTGGGTAAATCGTTCAAATTATGAGTTAAGCGATTTGAAACTTTCGGATGACGAACGAATCGCGCTTCAACTTGCGGTAGCAACGGTCAGACTTGGCGCCCAACACGGAGAAGAAGCGCTTTGGAAACTCGGCGGCGAAAAAGTTCTAAGACCAACAGCAGTAAGTGTCAATATTGGGTTCGTCGATCAGAACATGAGTGCGATTACCGATGCTGTGATGCAACGGCGAACTCTTAACTTTGATTACAAAGGCGAAAAACGCCAAGTCGACCCTTATGGAATGTTGTCAAGAAGTGGATTTTGGTATCTAATTGGTTTTGATCATTTGCGAAAAGATCAGCGAGTATTTCGTGTCGACCGGATTGAAGGCAAAGTCACCGCATCTACGATTCGCGCATTTAAAACACCGGTTGGATTCGATGTCGCGGCTGCTGTACCGACTGAAAAAGAAATGATGGCAGCGGGTGACGGCGAAGTTACAACAGCAACCGTGTTGGTAGATGCCGCACTTGTCGCTGGAGTTCGAAACGAATTTGGCAGTGCTGCGATTATTAGAGAGCGTGCAGATGGAAGCGCCGAGTTCGCGATTCCTTGTGCAAATATGTCGGCCTTTCGACTGTGGTTGTTTGCAATGGTTGAAAGTGCTGAAGTTTTAGCGCCAGCATCAGTGCGCGAACAAGTAATGCAGTGGCTTGAAGAATTGGCAGCGGGTAAGTGATGCGAACTAATAAGACCGTTAAAAAAACTGCTAAGAAAGTCGCGGCTAAAAAACCAGCTAATAAAACTGTTAAGAAAACAGCTAGAAAACCAGTGCGCAAGTCTGGTCGGCGCGGGCCGCGCAGTGCAGCCCAGCGTGTGACGGGGCTCCTTGTGATGTTGCCGTGGATTATGCAGCGCAAACGCGTGAAGATTTCGACGATGGCCAAGCAGTTCAATCTCACAGAATCAGAATTGATTGAAGACTTACTGATGGCTTCGGTCTGTGGAGTACCGCCGTATACCCCAGACGCTTTGATTGACGTATATATGGACAACGGCATGGTCATCGCCGAGGTTCCACTTTTATTCTCTCGCCCACTAAAACTGAGCACTGCTGAACTATTTGCGATTTCGGTGATGGCCCAAACGGCGTTGCAATTGCCTGGTGCCAATAAAAAAGGGCCGCTGTCGACGGCGCTGGCAAAAATTGCTCCACTGATGCCAACGGGTGCAGAGACAATCAAGGTTGAATTGCCGCGAGCAAAGCTTGTCAAAGAACTTCGTGAAGTAGCAGCGACGGGCGAGCGATGCGACATCGAGTATTTTTCGCCTGCCTCCCAAAAGCGCTCTAAGCGAATAATCACTGCGCGAAAAGTTTTTGAAGATTCGGGTCGTTGGTATGTCGCAGCCGATGATCATCAATCTGGTGAAGATCGCATTTTCAGGATTGACCGAATTGAGCAAGTCAAACCAGTTGGTATTTTTGATCAACTTAACGAACAAGATGAGCAAGATCAGCAGTGGTTTTCAGAGCAGATGTCGCAGGTAACTTTGCGCGTTGAGCCCTCGGCACGGTGGATTGTTGAGTCTTACCCCTATATCTCGCGAGTTAATAAGCGCATCAAAAACATCGATGTTGTTGATATCACGATGTCGATCACATCTCAACAATGGCTTGGCCGTCTGTTATTGCGTGCAGGTGGTGGCGTGAAAGTTCTTAAGCCTGTCGAGTATCAAAACCTTGGCAAGAAATCTGCCCAAACTGTTTTAGATCGCTACAAAAAAAGTGGCAAAACCACTTAGGTTAAGCCCCGAAATGAGTTGCCAGCTGTTCGGCAGTCGTGATGTTGTGACTTCGAAGTAGGTGAGGCAAAACCAGAGCGGTCCCCAAGGCATCAGCAAGAGCGTCATGCGGACGACTCACGACGACGTTGTAGCGCGCAGTTACATCGCGCAGCCGATGAGATTGCGAGCGCTTTGGGTCTAAGGCTCGAGAAAGTTTTAATGTGTCAAGCGGGCCATTCAATTTGATTGTTGTCTTGGCGCGGGTTGCTTCTCCAGTGAGAAACGCGATATCAAATTTTGCATTGTGTGCAACAAAAATAGTATTTGCGAGATAACTGTTGAGTCGCTCAAGCATCTCACTTGGGGTGATACCGCGTCTTAGGTTGCGTCTCGTGATGCCATGAATTTTAAAAGCGCCGAGACGACCTGGCTTCCAGAAGTTGCGTCTGACAAAAGTTTCGTATTGTTCTTCTATGGTGCCGTCATACTTAGAGATCACAACACCGAGTTGCAATACATAATCGTCAGTGCCAGATAAACCGGTGGTTTCGGTATCAACAACGGCGAACCTAATTTCTTCGAGCGAGTTATTTGCTAAAGCACTAATCATTGATGGCAATGTAACTAATGCGTGTTGTAGTGACGCGACTTATTTAGCAGCAAGTGCTTTAGTAAAAATCTCACGATCAAAATAGTCTCGCCATAACGCGATTTTTCCATTGCTGATAACGAACAAACCCGCGACGTCAAGATCCACCCATCGGCCGTCTATTTCAAATCGGTCAGTGCGTTCGTTCATTACAACTCCGTGCTCTAAGTCGCCACTCGAGACTTGGTGGTGGATTAGCCACTCGTAGGCACTGCATTCAGCGAGAAAACCGCCAAGGGTTTGTTCAATTGCGGATCTACCAAAAACTTTTGTGATCGGCACATTGTCATATTCGCAGTCATCTGAGACCATCTCAAGGGCCGCAGTGAGACGATGCCCTTGAATTGATTCAATGAATGTAGTTACGAATGCATCTGGATCTTTCGGCAGGTTTGATTTCGGTTCTGAAGTCTCTGTTGATTTCGGTTCTGATGTTGTCCGAGATTTTGGTCGTAAACGCATCCAACAATCATGACACGCCAGCCATGTCAAACTTGGTGTTGCTAAAGGCGGTTAATTTTTTATTAGAGATTTTTGAAGTTGTCTAGCGCGAATACCGATTGGTGCGGCAACTGTGAACCCCGCAAGGTGACGCTGCTCTTCGCTTTCTCCACCCCAGTAGCCGTATTCGTGGTGCTCACGGGCAAACTTTAAACAATTTGCCTGCACCGAGCACAACAGACATAATTTTTGTGCTTTTATTTCACGACGCTGACGGGCTTGTGGGCGCTCAGCATTCGGGGCAAAGAAAAGTTTCATTTTTCCCTTGCAGTTTGCTGACTGACCCCAATTAATTATTTCGCTTACTGATGTTGGTTCTTTGGCTGTCTTTAGTTTCGAGACATTGAGGCTAAAGGCCCGATCAATCTTCGGGTCACAACTAGGTAAAACCTGTGTGATTAGCACTAAGCGGAGAGTACGCCTACTAAGGGACAATAGTCAAGTTATTTTATTTGCAATAACTACAAATGTCTATTGCAAATTACTGTCGTGAAATTCATCACAGTAGTTCGGCCGCGAGACTCGCTACTTCGCTGCGCTCACAGGCTTCAAGGGTGATATGACCAAAACAGCTTTGACCTGCAAAAGCCTGCACCAGCACGGCTAACGCATTATTCGATTCACCCATATACGGTGCGTCAATTTGACTGGTGTCACCGGTGAAGATCACTTTGGTACCGTCACCAATTCTGGTCAAGATCGTCTTAAGAGTCGTTGGCTCAAGGTTTTGTGCTTCATCAACCACGACAATTTGGGCTTGCAAACTTCGTCCGCGCAAGAAAGTCACCGACTCAAGAGTTAGTTGACCGCGCGCGATTAAGTCGTCAATCAGCCCACGGGCATCACGACTCGAGCGGTCATCTGTTAGCGCAACTACTGCATCGTGAATCGCCGACATCCACGGATCAAGTTTTTCTTCAAGACCCCCAGGCAGAAAACCCACATCGGCACGACCAACTGGCACAAGTGGTCTATAAACGGCAAGTCGCTCATAGCGGTGCTGCTCAACTACTTGCTCAAGCCCAGCGGCAATCGCGAGCACGGTTTTTCCGGTACCGGCGCGACCGTCAAGGGCGACGACCGTAATCTGTGGGTCAAGCAGAAGTTCGAGCGCAAAACGCTGTTCTTTGTTTCTGGCTCGAAGACCCCATGCTTCGGGGGGTGATTGTTGGATCAGGCGAAGTTCGTTGTCGTGGCAACGGGTTAGCGCCGATTGAGATCCGCATCGTAAAACTGCGAAATTATTTTCATACAAACTTGCGGCTTGCGCAATATCTGATTTTTCGATGCCTTCTGTTTTGTAGAGATTGTCGATTACTTCAACCGTTGTGTCATAAGTTGACCAACCCATCGGCCGTTCATTTCGTCCGCCACTGACTGGTTGATGCTCGAGCGCAGTTAATCCAAGATGGGCAGCTTTAATTCTCAGCGCGGCATCATTTGAAACAATGCATGTCGGAGAAATTGCAGCCTGGCCTAAAGCGGCACCGATAATTCTGTTGTCTGGCACCTTCGGGTCGAGCCCATGCTCGATTAAGAGATGGTTCTGTATTCCGTTTACTTCAATCTGCACGGTGCCACTAGTTTTGGTGCCGTTTATTGGTGTCGGATCTTTTAGTGAGCCGCCTGCTTTGCGGCGAAGATCTTCAATTGATCGCAGTGCGCTTCGTGCTGATCTTCCGACGTCATCCATTCGAGTTTTTAATCCGTCAAGTTCTTCAATAACTGTTAACGGAATAACAATTGCGCAGTTCGGAAAAGAAGTTAAACAGTTTGGATCAGCGACGAGCACTGAAGTATCCAACACGACTCGCGAACCAACTGGAGTCGCGAAAATTTCTGCGATTTGCGCAAGAGTTTTTTCAGAAAGTGAGTTTTGTGTTGACAACGAAATTAAGTGTGGTCGGTGTCGTCGTAGCGATGGTGGATGGTTCACACCAAAAATCTCCAAAAGAGCGAGCATTTATTGGTTTTTTTAGAAATTTCTTTAAAATTCTTTTTCGGATTCAAAAATTCGACGAAGATTTGGTTTTGCAAGAGTTTCCGATGGCGCTATTTTTTAAAAGTATTTTGTCTAAGCAAATTCGCACCAAATTATTTTTTAACCGGGCCGAGTAAACCAAAGTTTCATATTTCCCTTATTCTGTATGGGTTTTATGAGGATGCTTTGTGGCTTACCGACGAGACGTGTTTAAGTTTTACGACAGTTTTGTTAAAAAATTTCGATTATTGGTGAAAAGTAATTCGCAAGTTTTTGAATTTTTTTAATTACTTCGATCGTCAAGAGAAATTTCTCAAATTCACGACAATGCTTGCAATTTGTTCGCGGATCTACTCAAATATATGCGTAACGGTAATCCGTAACTGAGAAAGCAGGTTAGATAATGACTAAAGCAGAATTGATTGATGCAGTGTCACAGAAAGCTGGAGTGTCGAAGGCAGATGCCGAACGCACGATTTCCGAATTCTTTGAGCTCGTCGTCTCATCCGCTAAGCAAGGCAACAAGGTTGCATGGCCGGGTTTTGGCTCGTTCAGCACCTCAAGCAGAAAAGCCCGCATCGGCAGGAATCCTCAAACTGGGGCTCCTGTTCAGGTGAAGGCATCAACAGCGATGAAGTTCAGCTCGAGTTCAACACTCAAAGCTGCACTGAATCCAAACCGCTAATTAAGTAATAACAAACAACAAGGAGAAATAAAATGGCAGCAAAAAAGCGCAAGAAGGCAAAAAAAGCCGTAAAGAAAGCACCTGCAAAGAAGAAGCGTAAGGCCAAGAAGAAATAAGGCTTTAAGCCAATTTAAGCAATACAGTTCGGAATACTGTGAGAAGAGGGGCTTCGGCCCCTCTTCTTCTATTTCAGGGTGTAGCTAGTTATTGTTTTGAAGTTTCTGAGCAAGATCTAAATCTTGTGCCGTGTCAATGTCGACAGATAAATATTGATCTTGGACTATTCGCACCGTTAAATTGCAATTCTTAGCAACAAGCTGGTGCTCAATGAAACTGTTTCTGCCGTAAGCAAATTCAAAGTCGCTCGCCGTCGGCACGATCATCACGTTTGTGCCATCCTCATGCCGATCAGGCACAACGGTGATTGAAGTTTTTAAGGTTTGTAGATCGCAATTTTCGAATAGGTGAGAAAAGCCAGTGGCTAGAGGAAGGTCACTGTGGATGATCATTGCTAAGTCAAAGTTTCGCGCCCGAACAGCTTTCACGCCAGCTTTAATGGCGTTGTTTAGACCAGACTCAGATTGCCAAACAATTTTGGCGTTTTGTGCCCGAGCCCACTCGGCAACTTCTTCGTCATCACACACAACAAAAACTTGGTAGCCAATTGCCGCACGAATCACCCGTTCGGCGCACATTTTGGCCAATACCAAACGCTCAGCCGGCGTCAACAGATCTGACAGCCGTTCTTTGGCTTGATGAAAAGCCTTAATTGGAATGATCATCGCCAATGTTTCGCTCAAATCGGCTGGTTGCTGCGAAGGCACGTGCGAAGCCTACGGTTTGATCGCCCAAATTAAAGAAACTAATTGTTAGTGCTCGCATACGCTGAGGGTCGTGAATAGTCATATCGCGGTCATTGGCGCGGGCTCGTGGGGCACGACGGTGGCCAGTGTCGTGGCGCAAAATCAGCCGACGATGTTGTGGGCTAGGCGAGATGAACTTGCCAAACAGATCAATACACAACATCAAAATGTCGACTATCTCGGTGGAGCAGTATTGACCGAGAGTTTGTCATGTTCGGCGAAGTTGCAAGACGTAGTTCAGAATGCAGCAATCGTGATGATGGCGGTGCCATCAAATGGTTTTCGTGAAGTACTCATTGAAGTCGCAAAATATATTTCGCCGAGCGCACCGATCATCAGTCTGACAAAAGGTCTAGAGCGAGAAAC
>WLFB01000004.1 GCA_009703975.1 Actinomycetota bacterium
CGCGTACCAAAGTTGAAGGGTTTCAATAACCCGTTTCGTGTTGAATATTATGCAGTCAATCTTGATGCCGTTGACTCTCTTGGCGTCGCCGAGGTAGACCCTGCGTCACTCGTTGCTGGTGGTGTGGCCCATAAAGGTCAAATGATCAAAGTTCTTGGTCGCGGAAAAATCACCCGAGCGGTCAAAGTTTCAGTTCATGCCATTTCTAAGTCAGCACAAGAAGCGATTGTTGCCGCTGGCGGGTCTGTAGTTATCTTGCCTCCGACATTTAGAGGCGTTCGACCACCGGCCAAGGGCAGTCAGTTCACCAACCGCTAGTACAGTTCGTTTGGTTCGGCTCACACAACAAATAGCGAGGCAATGTCGTGGCAAAAATTAGCAACATTTTTAAGGTTGCAGAACTTCGAAATAAGATTCTGTTTACGCTCGCGATGCTGGCGGTCTATCGACTCGGCAGTTCTTTGCGTGTGCCGGGAGTTGACTCTCAAGCCATTAGCCAACTTCGTGAAGCATCAAAATCTCAAGGAGCCCTCGGTTTTCTAAACTTATTTTCGGGTGGTGCGTTCGGCAGTTTTTCTATATTCGCGCTCGGCATCATGCCGTACATCACTTCAAGCATCATCATGCAGGTATTGACGGTTGTAATTCCAAAACTTGAAGAGTGGCAACAAGAAGGCGCAACCGGTCAACGCAAAATCACACAATGGACTCGCTACGTAGCGATTGGTATTGCGACATTGCAAGGTGCAGGATTGACTTTTATTTTCGGTCAAGGTCGAGGGTCGGCTTTTTTCAGTGCTAGTCGTAAGGCTCCAGATGTTGTTCTGCTAGATCCATTTATGCCACGGGCACTACTCGTGATTCCGTCGCTTGTTGCAGGCACTGCTCTATTGATGTGGCTTGGTGAATTAATTAGCCAACGCGGCATCGGCAACGGAATGTCAATGGTTATTTTTGCATCGGTTGTCAGCGGTTTGCCGTATAACTACTATTCGCTTTTGCAGACGCGAAAAACTCTCGTGTTTGTTATCTTGGTGGCACTCTCGATTGGCATCATCATCGCAGTTGTGCGTGTTGAACTTGGTCAAAGGCGCATCCCAGTGCAATTTGCCAAACGAGTAGTAGGTCGCAAAATGTATGGCGGCCAGAACACATATATTCCGTTGAAAGTAAACCAGTCAGGTGTTGTGCCAATTATTTTCGCCAGCTCAGTGTTGTTATTGCCAGTTCTGATGTCAAATATGCTCGGCAGTGGCGAAGGTTGGCGCGGGTCGATTGCTCGATTTGTTGATCAGTACCTCATTAATAGTCAGAACTTAATGTATGTCACTGTCTTCGGGTTGTTGATTATTGCGTTCGCATACTTTTATAACTCGATTGCCTTTGATCCAATTCGTCAAGCAGACCAATTGCGTAAGCAGGGTGGGTTCGTACCTGGTATTCGTCCTGGTCAGCAAACCGAAGCCTTTTTAGGTAAGACCGTTAATCGCATCACTCTGCCCGGCGCCACGTTTGTTGCAGTAATCGCAATTTTGCCTTACATCGTTTTGTGGGTAGGCAAAGTTAGTTCGTTTCCGTTTGCTGGTACAACAGTTTTGATCGCCGTTGGTGTGGCACTTGAACTGATGCGCCAAATCGATAGTCAGTTAATGCAACGCAATTATGAAGGTTTCCTCAAGCAATAATTCATTAAACACGTAACTTTCAATAACGTTTTATTGGCCAAGGATCGGAATCAAAACTCATGAGCGGTGGAGTACGAATAATAATGTTCGGCCGACAAGGTGCTGGCAAAGGAACTCAAAGTGCAAGGCTGGCGGAGCATTTTGGTGTGCCGCACATTTCAACTGGAGAGATGCTTCGCAACGCAGTGAAACAAGATTCAGTTGTCGGGCGTGCAGCTAAAGCAGTTTTAGACCGAGGCGAATTAGTTGACGACGACTTGATGGTGTCACTTGTTCAAGGTCGTATCGGACAAGAAGATGCACGTGTTGCCGGCTATGTTTTGGATGGGTTTCCTCGTACGGTTGCCCAAGCAGCTGCCTTTGATTCATTGACTGAAGCGCGACCAGTTGGATATGTGATTGACTTGGACGTCGCGCGGGAAATAGTTTTGGTTCGACTTTCTGGTCGGCGAGTCTGCGAATCGTGTTCGACTAACTACACGGCACCAGAAAACGAGCCAAAACCCTGGATTTGTGAAAAATGCGGGGGATCCGTGGTTCAGCGCACCGATGACACCCAGCAGGCGATCAATCATCGACTTGATGTTTACGAGGCTCAAACTGCCCCATTAATCAATTTCTATCACGGGCGCGGGTCGCTACATGTAGTAGACGGGGTCGGCTCGCCAGACGAAGTCTTTGGTCGGCTTACCTCGGTTGTAAATTTAGGAAAATAACCGCGAAATTGTACTGATCTATAAATGGTTTTAAATCGTTATATCTCGGGGGTTTGAGAGCGATAGTTCAGGGCGATAGCGTGACAAGTCGCCCTAAACGATCATCTGATCGTCGGGCAATGAATGTAACAACAAAGAAATAGTTCGGAGAAACTTTGCCCAAAAATAAGGAAGATGCAATCGTGCTGGAAGGCAAGATTACTGAATCCCTACCCAACGCAATGTTTCGAGTTGAGCTCGAAAATGGACACACAGTCTTGGCTCACATTTCAGGAAAAATGCGAATGAATTACATTCGAATTCTTCCTGGCGACAAAGTGCAAGTAGAACTAACACCGTATGACCTCACAAGAGGTCGTATTACTTACCGATTTAAATAAAGACAAGAAGGCGTGCAGTGAAAGTAAGAACCAGCGTTAAAAAAATATGCGAGAAGTGCAAGATTATCCGTCGGCACGGTCGCGTAATGGTGATCTGCGAAAACCCACGTCATAAGCAACGTCAAGGCTGAGCGAGAGAGACAAGATGGCACGTATTTCAGGAGTAGACATTCCGCGCGAGAAGCGCCTAGAGATAGGTCTGACCTATATTTTTGGTATCGGTCGTGTTACCGCGAAAAAACTTTGCAGCGAAACTGGTATTAGTCCAGACACTCGCGTGCGTGATCTGACTGACTCTGAGGTCAACAAGATTCGTATGTTCATCGAGAACAACCTAAGTGTTGAAGGTGATCGTCGTCGAAATGTTCAAACAGACATCAAACGAAAAATTGAAATTGGTTCATACCAAGGCACTCGTCATCGCAAGGGATTACCTGTTCGTGGTCAGCGCACACACACAAATGCGCGCACACGAAAAGGACCGAAGAAGACGGTAGCTAACAAGAAAATGGCAGTGAGGAAGTAACTATGGCTGATCCAAAACCAAAAACTCGAAAGCGTAAGCGCGAGCGTCGTAATGTCGCAACCGGCATTGTGCATATCAAGAGTTCGTTCAACAACACAATCGTTTCAATCACCGACACAGAAGGCAACGTAATCGCGTGGGCATCATCTGGTGGAGTTGGTTTCAGTGGCTCACGAAAATCAACACCGTTTGCCGCGCAAATGGCAGCAGAAAAAGCTGGACGTGCTGCGATGGAGCTTGGTCTTCGTCGCGCTGAAGTGCGAGTCAAGGGTCCAGGTTCTGGTCGCGACACTGCTCTGCGTCAGATTCAAAATCTTGGCATTGAAGTTTCAGGCATCAAAGATGTCTCCCCAGTTCCACACAACGGCTGTCTTCAGCCAAAGCGAAAGAGGCCGTAACTCATGGCTCGCTATACAGGTCCAAAAGTTCGTATCTCACGCCGTCTTGGTGTCAACGTTTTCGAAAACACAAAAGGCTCGAAGGCTCTTGAGCGTCGGCCGTTTCCACCAGGTCACCACGGTCGCTCGCGTCGTAAAGGTGCAGGCAGTGAATATCTTGCGCAGTTGCAAGAAAAGCAGAAGGCAAAATACATCTATGGTTTGCTTGAGCGTCAATTTCGTAATCTCTACGAGAAGTCAGTGCGTTTGACTGGGCCGACTGGTGAGAACTTGTTGCGTCTACTTGAATTGCGCCTTGACAATGTTGTTTACCGTGCCGGATGGGCTGCATCGCGTCCGCAGGCTCGTCAGTTTGTTAGCCACGGGTTGATCAAGGTCGATGGCAAGCGAGTCGATATTGCGTCGTACACATTGCAAAAAGGTGAAGTTGTTTCGCTTTCTGAAAAGGCAAGCAACATGATCATCATCCAACACAACATCGATACTCTTGGCCGCAAAATGGTCGGCTGGCTTGATATTGCAGAAGCCGGCAAGCAGGTCACAGTGCGCGAGTTGCCAGTGCGTGAGCAAATTGATGTACCAGTACGTGAACAATTAATCGTTGAGCTCTATTCAAAGTAACCCCAAATAAGAATTGTCTAAGGAGAAAAAATGCTTGTAATCCAACGCCCGACAGTCGAACCAATCGGCTCACCACAAAACAACCGTCAGAAATTTTCGGTTGGTCCACTAGAACCAGGTCTTGGTCACACAATCGGCAACTCATTGCGTCGAATGTTGTTGTCATCGATTCCTGGTGCGGCAATTACTTCAGTAAAGTTCGAATCTGCATTGCATGAGTTCGACACAATTGAAGGTGTATCCGAAGACGTAACTGAGATCATTCTTAATCTCAAAGATGTTGTTTTGGTGTCAACTTCAGATGATCCAATTGCACTTCATGTAGATGTCAAAGGGCCAATGGAGCTCACAGCCGGTGACATTCAGTGCCCACCAGATGTTGAGATTCTTAACAAGTCTCAGAAAATCGCCACTCTCTCAGCAAAGGGCAAGCTCGTGTTTGACCTTACGGTTGAGCGCGGCAAAGGCTACATGTCGTCAGATCGTGACGGAGCTCGTAAGACAATTGGCATCATCCCAATTGACGCAATTTTCTCGCCAATTCGTCGAGTTACATTTGAAGTTGAGCCAACTCGAGTAGAGCAGTCAACTAATTACGACAAACTTGTTATCGACATTGAGACAGACGGCTCGATAACGCCGGTTGATTCGCTTGCTTCGGCTGGTGCAACTTTACGTTCGCTAGTTGATCTCGTTGCGAATTTGACTGCAGATCCAGTGGGTCTTGAACTTGGCGAAGTTGTTGGTTACTCAAGTGGCACCGGCGATCTAGACATGCCAATTGAAGACCTCGATCTTTCAGAGCGACCACGCAACTGCTTGAAGCGCGGACAAGTTCACACGATTGGCGAGTTGCTAACTCGGTCAGAAGAAGACTTGATGAACATCACCAACTTCGGTCAGAAGAGCCTTGATGAGATCAAACAAAAACTTGATGAGCGAGGACTCTCGTTGCGCCTCTGAGCCTTCGAGATTTTTGCTGAGAATCAACTGAATTAAAATATCTAAATAATCAAGGAGACGATTCACTATGCCAGGAAGACCACGACGCGGACCAAGTTTTGGTGGAAGCTCGTCACACGAAAGATTGATGATGGCCAACTTGGCTTCGTCATTGTTCGCTGCTGAAGGCATCGTAACGACTGAGACGAAAGCAAAAGCGCTTCGTCCGATCGCCGAGAAATTAATTACAAAGGCAAAGAAAGCTCAGGGCACGAGCCCGATGCGAGTGCACCGCATTCGTCAGATTCAGAGTTACCTTCGCGACAAAGAAATGACAAACAAACTTGTCAATGTTGTTGCACCTCGTTACACAGAGCGCAATGGTGGCTACCTTCGAATCTTGAAGCTTGGCCCACGTCACGGTGACAATGCACCGATGGCGCGCATCGAACTTATCTAGTTCGAAAAACAAAAGCATCTGTGATGCGCCGAGCACGATTCGTCGTCGCGTATAACGGGGCAAAGTTTCACGGTTTTGCGATTAATCCAGGTGTCGAAACTATTGCCGGCACTCTCGGTGGGGCGTTGCAACAAATCTTTCAAAGAGTTGTGCCTGTTGTTTCTGCTGGGCGCACAGATACTGGGGTACACGCTCGAGGCCAAGTAGTTAGTTGCGATCTTCGAGATGACGTTGATTTAGCTCTTTTACAGAAGCAACTGAACTCAATGTGCGGGCCCGAAATTATTGTTCGACACGCATCTTGGGCGAGCAACGAGTTTCACGCGAGATTCTCGGCAATTTGGCGGCATTACCAATACACGATCTATAACGCCGAGTATCCAGATCCATTTTTGGTTGCAACATCGTGGCATGTTGTTGCGCCACTTAATTTTCGCGCATTACACATGGCTTGTGATCCAATAATCGGCACGCATGATTTCTCGGCATTTTGTCGTCGGCCAAAGCAAGATCTTGAGCCTGACCTTGAAGGCCCAGAAACTAACGAGCCTGAAGTTCGAGAAGTTTCCTTAAAGAGGTATGTGATGCAGGCGACCTGGCACAACAGGGGTGATGGCATATTTACTTTTGACATCAGGGCGAATGCTTTTTGCCACCAGATGGTCAGATCGTTAGTGGGCACATTCGTAGATATTGGCGTTGGTAAGCGACCGAGTAGCGACATGATGACTTTGATTCGCTCGGGCGATCGAGCAGAGGCCTCGCAACTGGCGCCACCCCAAGGCTTATGTTTGGTTGAAGTTGGATATCCAGACGCAGGGATTACTCCCTAAAGCCCATATTCTTGTTGGGCCGATTGTTATTTGGGTGGTTTCGGCCCTATCATTACGAGGCCGTTTAAACGAGTGCGAAGAGCCCTCAGGCGGTTGCTAATTCTAGATTTCAAGGAACTTTTTATGCGTACATATTCTGCAAAACCAGCTGACGTCAAGCGCGCTTGGCATTTGATTGATGCCGAAGGGCTTGTGCTCGGTCGACTTTGCACAGAGACTGCAACTTTGCTTCGCGGCAAACACAAACCGATGTACACACCAAGCATGGATACTGGTGATCATGTCGTAATTATCAATGCATCAAAAATTGTTCTTACTTCGGGCAAAGCCGATCGCGAAATGGTCTATGACTACTCTGGTTATCCAGGTGGTTTGAAATCAGAAACATACGCACACCTTTTAGATCGCAAACCTGGTGATGCAATCCGTCGTTCAATTCGCGGAATGTTGCCAAAGGGAACTCTCGGACGTGAGATGTTGAGCAAGTTGCAGGTTTATCCAGGTGCAGAACATCCGCACGCAGCGCAATCACCAAAAGTGCTTGAGCTTCCACACGCCAAGGCTCGCTGAGTCGAGCATTAGAAAAATTAGAGAAAAGAGACAAACTCGTGGGAACAAAGCCACTTACTCAAACAACAGGGCGACGCAAGCATGCAATCTGTCGTGCTCGTTTACGACCAGGAACCGGAATCGTAACGATTAACGATCGCGTGTTCGAAGAATATTTCCCATCTGAAGTACAACGCAACTCTTCGACAGAAGCATTGCGAGTCGCCAACATGATTGGCGCATACGACATTGACGCTGACATTATCGGTGGCGGCATCGCTGGACAATCGGGAGCATTGCGCATGGCAATCGCCCGAGCAATTGTTGAACTTGATCCTGAACAACGACTCGCGCTGAAGAAGGCTGGATTGTTGACACGCGACTCGCGTCGTAAAGAGAGCAAGAAATACGGTCTCAAAAAAGCCCGCAAGGCGCCACAGTACACCAAGCGTTAATTCGCTTTTTGCAAAGCATGGGTTGTGCCGTGCTAGCAAACCAAATTTAAATTATGCGTGCTAGAAACAGCAGGTAGTTAAATGTTGAAATTCGGAACCGACGGAGTTCGCGGAGAATTCGGAACTGAACTAACAACGAGTTACGTCGCAGCACTCGCTCGGGCAGCAGCAAAAGTTTTGCAATGCAAACTCGTGGTAATCGGTCGTGATACTCGCGAATCTGGCCCTGCGCTTGAAGCTGCTATTTCTCAGTCGTTGAGCAGTCTTGGTATTGAAGTTCATCTAATGGGTGTTGCTCCAACGCCGGCAATTGCTTTTGCTGCAGTGTCAAGCGAAGCGGTGTCTTTTGCAATTACTGCTTCACATAATCCTTATACAGACAACGGTGTGAAGATTTTCGGTCGTGGTGGACGCAAACTCACAGATGAGCAAGAATCGCGAATTGAAACTGAACTTGAACTTGAACTTTCTGGCGATGTTAATCGTGCGCTCGATCATCAGCAATCAGAAGCAGGTTCAAAAAGTCTTGCTGTCTCGCACCCAGAATATTTAGAGCGATATTGTGCTGCGTTGGTCGCTGACATGCCCAAAAGTGCACTGGCTAAATTACACATTGCTTTAGATTGCGCAAATGGTGCAATGAGCGAAGTTGCTTCAGCCGTTTTCACTGGGCTCGGCGCAAAGGTGTCAGTAATTCATAATTCGCCGAACGGCAAAAACATTAATCACAAATGCGGCGCAACTGAACCTTCTGAGTTGAAAGCCTTTGTTAAAAAAATTAATGCTGATCTGGGTGTCGCATTTGACGGTGACGGTGATCGACTGATTGCAGTTGATGACTCGGGTTCAATCGTGGATGGCGACCATTTAATTGCGATCAGCGCTCAAGACATGAAGCGCAATGGCACGTTGCGGAATAACAAAGTAGCCGTAACCGTGATGACGAATATTGGTTTTCATCAAGCAATGAAACAATCTGAAATTGAAGTGGTTACAACACCTGTTGGCGACAGGTCGGTATTGATTGCAATTCAAGAAAATGATCTCTCGCTTGGCGGAGAACAGAGTGGACACATTATTTACCACGACGTCGCAACAACTGGCGATGGTTTGTTGGCGGCGATTCGTCTTTCTGCGCTGATTGCGAATTCTTCACAGGTATTCAGTCAGCTTGCAAGTAATGCAATGACCAGTTTTCCGCAGGTGTTAAAAAATATTCGTGTTGCCAAACTCGCCGAAAATGTTGCTCAAATTTTCGCTACCGAAATCGCGGCTGCAGAAAAAATCTTGGGAGATAATGGTCGAGTGCTAGTTCGCTCAAGTGGCACAGAGCCTGTTGTGCGTGTAATGGTCGAAGCGCAAGAAAATCACATCGCCGTATCCGTCGCAACCACGCTCGTTACGGCGATTACTGCCCGACTGGGTTAATCGCGAAAGTAGACTAGAAACCATGTGCGGAATTATCTGCGTGCTCAGTCGTCCGACGCGACGCGCAACGCCCACCTCAAATGAGATTATTGAGCTTTTAGACCGAGCACTCAGTCAAGGGGCTGAAAGCAAAATTGACGCTCTGTCAAAACTTGTTGCTCAAGCTGATGAATTATTGCGGGGCGACGCCGGCCAGTTCTGTTTAGCAGATAATCACCAATTGGTCGCTGCGATGACTTCGCGACTTGATCAACTGGACGCCGTTGTCACGGGTTATGAACAGGCAATCGAACACTCTGCCGAGGTTCAAACAGCGACGTCAGAACTTGCGTTGCAGCAAATCATCAGCGCTAAAGATGCACTTTGGGAGTTGCGCAATGATCGAATTCGAACAGCGCGTCTCGTAGATGCGCTGGCTGGGCAAGGTGCATCAAATGCGGCCCGAAGTGGATACTTTTCAATTCAACAAGCGTTTTCTGGTTTGGATCGGCTCGAGGTTCGTGGTCGAGATTCGGCTGGCGTACATGTTCTGGTTTGGGGACATGGATTGAAAGCCGATGACAAAAACATAAAGTCTTTAATCGCCAACCGAAGTGATGATTCATTATTTATGTCTGGCGCAGTTCGGGTTACTGAAAATGCATGGTCATTTGTCTATAAAGCTGCGGCAGAGATCGGCGAACTCGGTGATAACACCAGAGTGATGCGCAACGCAGTAATGGCAGATGACTTGCTACGCCTTTGCATCTCACAGCCAAACTCGCAAGTCGCCGTACTGGCGCACACGCGTTGGGCGAGCGTCGGCATCATTTCAGAACCAAACGCTCACCCCGTAAACAGTGAAGAACTTGAGCGCAAACATAGCGACGCATATTTGGTTGCTGCTTTAAATGGCGATGTTGATAATCACGCCGATCTTCGAGCCGTAAATAGTCTGCGTATCGCTGGGCCAATTACAACAGACGCAAAAGTTATCCCAGCATTGGTTGCACGACGTTTGGCAACAACTGTCTCGCTGAGCGACGCATTTCGAGAAACCGTTGCGAAGTTTGATGGGTCAGTTGCGATCGCGGTCGCAAGTGCCGCTGAACCTGACAAACTTTTACTCGCGCTGCATGGCAGTGGACAAGGACTCAGCATTGGACTCGCTGAAGACCGTTTCATTGTTGCCAGCGAACCATATGGCGTTGTTGAAGAGACGCTCAAATATGTGCGTATGGATGGCGAAGCATTGGGCGACCCTGATAATCCTTCAAGTCGTGGACAAGTCGCAACATTGTCTATTGCTAACGCCGGCAAACTCGACGGCATTATTTTGCAGTCATATGACGGCAGCAAAATTGCGCTCGGTGAAAGTGATATTCATACGGCCGAAATTACAACCCGCGATATAAATCGTGGCGAACACAAACACTTTTTATCAAAGGAAATCGCCGAAGCACCGCAGAGTTTTCGAAAAACTTTGCGTGGCAGGATCATCGAAAAAAATGGATTGTTAGTTGCCGAACTTGGCGAGGCAGTTCTGCCGAAATTCGTGCGCGACCGTCTTGCATCGGGGGCGATCACAAAAGTTCGCGTAATAGGTCAAGGCACTGCGGCTATTGCTGGTCAAGCGCTGGCGCGCCTTCTTAAACAACTTGTCGACATTCACTTAAACATCGAGGCGTTACCAGCCAGTGAACTTTCTGGTTTTGAATTAACTCTCGACATGAGTGACACATTGGTAGTCGCGATAAGTCAAAGTGGCACGACTACCGACACGAATCGCACAGTAGATCTTGCTCGTGCCCGTGGTGCAAGTGTTTTGGCAATTGTCAATCGTCGTGGCACCGAACTTTCAGTTAAGGCTGATGGCGTTATGTACACATCTGATGGTCGCGATGTTGAGATGAGCGTTGCCAGCACCAAAGCTTTCTATTCGCAAGTTGCAGCAGGCGCTTTGTATGCATGTGCGCTATCGAGTGCCGCGGGCAAGTCAAGCGACAAGGCCCGGCACGAGTTGCTTACTGGTTTACGCACGGTTCCAGATGCGCTAGTTGAAGTTCTTGAGACAAGACCAGCTATTGCCGCTGCTGCCAAACAGTTTGCGTCTGCGCGTCGTTACTGGACAGTCGTAGGTAATGGGATGAATACGATTGCAGCGCAAGAGATTCGCATCAAATTATCTGAGCTCTGTTATAAATCTATTTCAAGCGATACCACTGAAGATAAAAAGCACATTGATCTTTCGTGTGAACCATTAATTTTCGTATGTGCGACCGGGCTACTTGAAGGCACGGCATCAGATGTTGCCAAAGAGATTGCGATTTATCGTGCTCACAAAGCGCTGCCGATTGTCGTTGCTACTGTTGGTCAAAATCGTTTTGATGCCGCAGCCGCAGTTTTGCTCGTGCCCAATGTCGAAACAAGCCTGTCATTTATTTTGAGTGTGATGGTCGGACACTTATTTGGCTATGAAGCAGCGCTATCAATTGACGCGCTTGCCCGCCCATTGCGTGAAGCTCGCGAGGTAATAGAGCATGCTGTTGAAAGAGGCGGCGATGCAAATGAATTGCTTTCAAAGATTCGGACGTTGTTGCCTGTACCGGCAACTCGGTTTACTGATGCGCTATCAACTGGTAGCTACGACGGCAATCTTGAAGCCAGCACTGCAGTGCGAATCGTGACAATGTTGCGCGACACTCTCTCGAGTGATCCGGTTCAGGCATATCAGCAAACATCCGGCAAGATTGCCTCGCCAGAATTATTGTTAGACGATCTAACAAGTGCTCTAACTCGTGGTGTAGACGAATTAACTCGTCCGGTCGACGCTATTAAACATCAAGCAAAAACTGTGACTGTTGGTATTTCGCGTAGTGACGAAGGTTTGTTTGATCGACCGTTGGTTAAAGCCCTATTCGAAGCCGGCGTCGCCCGCGAACGACTTTCATATCGTGTATTAAAAATCGTCGCCGATCTTGACGCTGCCGTAAGTTCAGTGACTGGCTTTACTCGGTACGGCATAGAAGGTGATGTGACGGGCACGACGGGCACGATCACAATTGTTGATCGCGGCGGAATGTCAAAAAATCTTTCTTCTCGCGTTGACCGCAACGCGCAGCTAGTCGGCACCAAACGTCGAGTTGCGAGCGAACAAGAAGTTCTCGTTGCCCGTGGTCGCAGCGATAATCGCACCGTGATAATGGTTCCTGAAACAAAAAGTGGAGAAACTACTGGTATCACTCTGCTGCATGTGATTTTTCATGATCGACTCGCCGCAACTGCGATGCGAGCCGTGCTACAAGGGTATGACCATCGATATGACCGGCTTGTTGACTGGGTAACAGAAACCGAAGGTTCATTTAGAGAAGATCGCCTAGCTGAAGTGCCAGTGGCTGATTTGTTAATTTTACCAATCAGCGAGATGGCTGATCATTGGCGTTCGCAGTAGAAAGTTATTACAGATGATCGGCTTGGGTATTGACGCAGTCAGCGTGCCGCGATTTCGTGACGCGCTAGAGCGCACACCAACATTGAAGACGCGAGTTTTTACCGCTCAAGAACTTGACTCTCTTGCGACTCGCAAAGACTTGGCCCCAGGTTTGGCAGCACGATTTGCAGTTCGCGAAGCAACAATGAAAGCACTTGGCGTAGGACTAGGCGCTTTTGATTTGCAAGATGTTTCAATTCGTAGCCGCACTTCTGGTGCTCCCGAATTAATCGTCACAGGTCGAGCGGCAGAAATCGCCAGCCAACAAGGTGTTTCGTCTTGGCATGTTTCGCTATCGCACACTCACGACATGGCGGTAGCTGTTGTCGCTAGTCACTGAGTTCAAAGGCGTTTAGAAGTGAGCACAACCGATCGTTGGGCTTGGGCTGAGGTTGACTTATTAGCTCTGAGCGAGAATGTTAAAGCTCTCGTAAAACAAGCAGGTCGCGCGGAACTTTGGGCCACAGTTAAAGCAAATGGATACGGACACGGCGCTGTTGAAGTTGCGCTAGCTGCATTGGCATCTGGCGCCCGCGGACTTTGTGTTGCGCTTGCCGACGAAGCTCATGAATTGCGCCAAGCAAAAATTACTGCACCGATACTTATTGTTAGTGAGCAACCAGAAACTCAACACGAGCAAATGTTGCGCGATGATGTCGCCGCAACTCTTTATAACGAAACGACTATTACAAGTTATGCGGCCAAGGCTGCGCAACTTGGTGTTATCGGTCGGGTTCATTTGAAGGTTGATACTGGTATGCATCGTGTTGGTGCGCCAAACGAAGATGCACTGGTTCGAGCAAAGCAAATAAATAGCTTGAAGTCGCTAAGCCTTGAGGGTGTCTACACGCATTTCGCAGCCGCTGATTTGCCAGAACATTCTGCGACAGATTTGCAACGGCACAAATTTGCTGAAGTCATTAAGTTGTTAGAACAAAACTCGTTGCGACCTAAATATGTTCACACAGCTAATTCTTCGGCGGCGATTCGCGAGATAGATACTGATTCTGACGCAGGTATCGGTATAGCGCGAGTTGGTATTGCGATGTATGGCATTGCGCCAAGCATTGAACTCGAATCGCATGCAACAACACTCAAACCGGTGATGTCGGTTCATGCGCGTGTCTCTCACGTGCAGCATCTCAAGGCCGGCGAAGGTATCTCATATGGTCTGCGTAGCAAACTTGAATGCGACTCAACTATTGCGACTTTGCCAATTGGTTATGCCGATGGCATTTCCCGACGCCTTTGGTCTGTTGGTGGCGAAGTATTAATTAGTGGCAAGCGGTGCCCGATTATCGGTGTCGTAACGATGGATCAACTGATGGTTAATTGTGCGGATGCTCAAATCAAAATCGGCGACGAGGCAGTTTTACTCGGCACACAAGGCACTGAAACAATTACTGCCAATGAAATCGCAACACGGCTTGAGACAATTGGATACGAAATAGTCTGCGGTATAAGTTCTCGAATTCCGCGACGCTATATCAACGCGAAGAAATAATCAGTGAAATTTAACGTGTGAGATTAGCCCTGTGAAATTAACGATTAAGACGCTGCAAGATACCGCGCGGCTAGCAGAGATAATTGCTTCGCATTCGCGACCACGCGACATGATCTTGCTTGCCGGCGAAATGGGAGCAGGTAAAACTACTTTCACGCAAAGTTTTGGCCGAGCACTCGGTATAGACGAACCGATTACTTCACCGACTTTCAATTTGTTGCACAACTATGGCACTGGTCGCATGTCGTTACATCACGCTGATTTGTATCGCCTCGAACGCACAGGCGAGTTGGCTGACCTCGGACTTGACGAATTGCAAGACAGTGGGGGCATAGTGATTGTTGAATGGGGTGACATTGTCGGTGAAGATCTTGGCGACGCATTGATCATTCGAATATCTCATTCGACTGATGTCGATGCAGTTGAATCGAGAACAATAGAAATTGATTTGCGTGGTTCGCAATGGGCGAGTCGTTGGCAAAAGTTGACTGATGAGCTTGTAGCGAAACTAAACAATTCTGTGCGAGGCTGAACCTAATGATTGTTCTGGCAATTGATACTTCGACTGATGCCGTAAGTGTGGCAGTCAGCAATTCGAAACAATTATTGGCTAGCAGTCACGTGCTAAGCGATCGCCGCCACGCAGAACAACTCGCGCCAATCATCAAAAATGTCTGTGAGCAAGCAGATATTTCAATGCGTGAAATTGATGTTGTTGGTGTTGACATTGGTCCGGGTTTGTTTACTGGTATGAGAGTCGGCATTGCTTCTGCTAAAACGATTGCACAGGTTTTGGATGTTCCAATTATCGGCAGATCAAGTTTGGATATCTTGGCACGATCAGTCGCCACGACCGACCGAGTCGTATTGGCAACAATTGACGCGCGTCGGGGTGAACTTTATTGGGCGATGTATCGCAACGATGTTGGCTCGAGCATTGAAGTTAAACCACCAGTTGTTGGCAAGGTCAGCGATTGCGTGGCAGATGTTGTTGATCGTGGTCAAGCAACATTGATTGTTGGCAATGGTGCGTTGCGTCATCGCATATCAATTTCTGAATCGCTAGAAGCAACTGGACTCTCAATCGAGTGGGCTAGCGACCAATTAGCTCAACCGAGTGCAGGTGTTTTGGCAGTAATCGTTGCCGAACTTGCGTTGCATGAACAGTGGCAAACTGCAGCCGAACTACAAGCGCTTTATTTGCGCGCACCTGATGCCGAAATTAATTGGCAAACTCGGGTCAATTTATGAGCATTTTGGATCGTTTTATACGCACGAAAACTAGCGACAAAATTGAGAACGCAGATCCACCTGCGTTGGTGATTGCACCAATGCGACGAGCACATATTCGTAGCATCATGCCAATTGAACAGCAGGTTTATCCACGACCATGGACCGCGCAAGTTTTTGTTGAAGAACTCGACCAAGTGCGAGCAGGTAAGCGTCACTATCTCGTTGGCACGATCGCAAACGAAATTGTTGGTTATGGCGGCTTGCTATATGTCGAGCAAGATGCTCACGTTACTAATATTGCGGTTCATCCATTGTGGCGAAGTCGCGGAATCGCCACCGAGTTATTGCTTGACCTCGCGTGGGAGGCGCATCGTCGGGGATGCAACGCAATGACGCTTGAGGTGAGACACACAAATATGTCTGCACAAAAACTTTATGAGCGCTTTGGTTTCGTACCGGCTGGCGTGCGCAAAAAATATTACGAAAATCGCGATGATGCGATTGTGATGTGGTGTGCCGATGTACAACAGCAAGAATTCTCAACTCGGCTACAACAAATCGAGAGAAGCCGAATATGAGTTCAACAATGAGTGATCTGACGATTGATAGTTCAACCGTTGTGC
>WLFB01000040.1 GCA_009703975.1 Actinomycetota bacterium
AAAAAACGTTGCTGCTTTGAAAGATGCGAGCGGCAACCCGGCCGAGACCGCGATGGTAATGACCCAAGTGCCAAAAAGTTTTGAACTTCTCAGCGGCGACGATGGTTTGACTTTGCCACTGATGGCAATTGGTGCAGTCGGTGTGATCGGAGTAGCGACACATTGGACAGGCGTAGATCACCAAGAGATGTTTAAAAAATGGAACGCTGGAGATACCGCAGGCGCCCGAGCAGTGAATGCAAGAATGTTGGAGAGTTTTGCGTTTGAAACTGGCGATGAAAATCCAAATCCATTGCCAAGTAAAGCGATGATGAACCATCTTGGATTATCAGTTGGTGATGCGCGATTGCCAATGGGGCCGCCACCAAGTGGTCTTGCCGAACGGGCAGCAAAAGTATTTGGCAATTTGCAAGCAGCGCGTGCTGCCGCAAGTCGCTAACAGACTATTTAATGTCAAAACCAGTTCGTATCTCGTTTCTTGGCGGGCTCGGCGAAATTGGTCGTAACTGCATGGCGATTGAGCAAGATAAAAAAATCTTGCTAATCGATTGCGGCTTGATGTTTCCAAAAGCCGAGCATGGTGACGACGTTGATGTGATAATTCCGGACTTCACGTGGCTGCTTCAAAACAAAGAGCGAATAGTTGGATGCGTAGCCACACACGGTCATGAAGATCACGTTGGGGCATTGCAATACTTGTTACGAGATGCTTCGTTTCCGTTATATGGTTCGGCATTGACTTTAGGTTTGGCGCGAAATCGAATCGCCGAGGCCCGACTGACTGAGAAGACTAAGTTCATCGAAGTTGATGACAACGATCGGGTCAAGATTGGTCCATTTGAAGTCGAGTTCATACCAGTAACGCACTCTGTTCCGTATGCTCACGCGATTGCTTTACACACATCGCAAGGTGTGATTATTCATTCGGGCGATTTCAAACTTGATCTGACCCCAGTTGACGATCGGCGTACAGATCTTGCTCGGCTGGGTTCTCTGTCATCAAACGAAGGTATTCGATTGTTGATGCTTGACTCGACAAATGCGGGCGAACGCGGGCACGCACCGAGCGAATCAGATGTTGGCGTTGTGTTGCGACAAATTTTTAATGACCATCGAAGTAAACGGATCATCACGGCAAGTTTTGCGAGCCACATTCATAGAGTGCAACAAATTGCCAACGCCGCTATTGATTCTGGTCGAGTTGTTGTGCCATTGGGTCGCTCAATGATTAATAACATTCGTCTTGCGCGAGATCTAAAAGTTTTGACAATCCCAGAAAAAAGTTTGGTCAGTTCTGACTCGCTCGGCAAATATGACGATGAAGAAATTTGTATCATCTCGACTGGGTCACAAGGCGAAGCGATGTCTGCCCTGACTTTATTAGCCAAGGGCGACAGTCGATACGTCAAAGTGGGCGACAACGACACAGTTGTGTTCTCAAGCCATGCGATTCCGGGCAACGAACACAATGTCAACAAAGTGATTGATGCATTGTTGCGTCGCGGCGCCACCGTAGTGCATTCTGGTATTGCCGACGTGCACGCAACGGGGCACGCACAGGCTGAAGATCTAAAAATGTATTTGAATATCACTGAACCTGAATGGTTTATCCCGATTCATGGTGAGTATCGCCACATGGTTGCCAACACCGAGTTAGCGAAAATTATGGGAGTTGCGCCGAGCAAAGTTTTGTTATGCGAAGACGGTGACGTAGTTGAAATCACAGACAAGAATCTCGACTTTGATGGTCGCATACCGGCAGAGTTTGTCGTGCCAGCAAAACTACAACGGGGCAACAAGAGCAAAAAGGCCAAGCACAAGTAAGCCAACATAAATAACTAGCCCGGCTAGTCCCCGACCGAGAGATGCCCGATTGGTAATGTTGTTTCGTGGCAAAAGCAGCGAAATCTAAATCTTCGCGATCTAAATCGTCACAGCCTAAATCTGGATCGTCTGGCGCTAAACGAAAGTCACCACGCTCAGCGTCACATTTGAGTACGTATCGAGAACATGAAACCGATGACGAACCGATTAAGTACTACTACAAGTCGGAGCATCCACCAATGTTTGGTGGTGTATTTCAGGGTCGTTCAAACGAATTTGCTGGTTTGGGATTAATTGCATTCGGGATTTTGCTTGTTTTGTCGGTCTATTTAGAGTCGGCTGGTCCGGTTGGTAAAGCATTCAACGACTCGCTGTTGTTTTTAATCGGAGGTGGACGGTATTTCTTGCCAGCCTTGAGTTTTGGGCTTGGACTTGGTCTTGCAATTCAAAGAGATTGGCAACTGCGATCTCGTAGCGCAATTGGTTGGGCGTTATTTTCTGGGGTTCTACTTGGTCTTGGACATATATATTCGAGCGATTCTGCAAAGAATCCGGGTGGATGGATCGGATGGATCTTTAGTGAGCCAATAACCAGTTCGTTTTCTGACACTGGAGCAACCGCACTATTAGCGATCTTGCTCGTCGGTTCAGCAATGCTGATCACCGGCAAATCGGTAATTGAGTTGTGCATTTTAACTTGGAGATTTGTAGCAGGAGCAAATTCGTATGTTGCTCAAAAAAGCAAAATCCAAAAAGATTCACTCGGCGCAAACGGATCAGAAATCGGTTTTGATGACGCTGAAGATTTTGATGGAGAGGCGGCCCAACTATTTGATTTTGCGCTTGATCCAGAACTAGAAAATTTGGATGACGAAGAAGTGGTTGAGTCAGAATTGTTTGACGAACAACCAAAACCAAAACGCGGTCGCAAGCGACGCGAAAAAGCAAAAGCGAAACTTGCACCAGTTAAAGGCGAGTCGCAGGAGATACCACTGGGACCATCTGGTCAGCCAAGTGCTTGGACGCTTCCAGAAATGGAATTTCTTTCATTAACAACAAATAAAAAAGCTAACGAGCAAACAATTCGAGATCGTGGCGACCAACTTGTCGCAGCATTGGCTTCGCATGGTGTCGAAACTGTGCTCGTCGGTTACACCCGTGGGCCAACTGTTACGCGCTACGAACTCTCACTGGGCGATGGTGTAAAAGTTGCCAAAGTTACTTCGTTGTCTCGCGACATCGCTTACACAATGGCTGCAACTGATGTGCGAATTCTTGCACCAATACCTGGTCGTTCGGCGATCGGCATTGAGGTGCCTAATGAACTTCGAGAACTTGTTTCAATTGGAGACCTTCTAGTTTCGCAAGAAGCGCGCACGGCGAATCATCCACTAGATGTTGCGGTCGGCAAGGATATTTCGGGTCGCTCGGTTTTCTTAAATATTTCTACGACACCCCACTTATTAATTGCAGGTGCAACAGGTGCGGGTAAATCAAGCGCGATTAACTGCATCATCACATCGGTATTGATGCGAGCAACGCCTGATCAAGTCAAGATGATTCTGATCGACCCTAAACAAGTTGAGATGGGGCAGTATGCACGCTTGCCACACTTGTTGACCGCTCCAGTTACGAACCCGAAAAAAGCCGCAAATGCACTTGGCTGGGCGGTTAAAGAAATGGAGCGTCGATACGACGTTCTAGTTGAAGCTGGTTTCCGTGATATTGCTGGTTACAACGCCGCATACGATCGTGGCGAAATGACTGTTGAGGCGGGTCAACCTGCAGATAAAAAGTTTGAGCGGATTCCGTACGTTTTGATTGTTGTTGATGAGTTAAACGATTTGATGATGGTGGCTGCACGAGATGTTGAAGATTGCATCACGCGAATTGCGCAAAAAGCACGCGCAGTCGGAATCCACTTAATAGTTGCAACACAGAGGCCAAGCGTGAACGTAATAACCGGTGTAATCAAAGCCAATATTCCGGCGCGTATGGCCTTCGCTGTGTCGAGTCTTACCGATAGTCGAGTAATTTTGGATCAGCCTGGTGCCGAAAAATTGATCGGTATGGGTGACATGTTGATGTTGCCGGGTAACACATCTGTATCGCAACGATTGCAATCAGCATGGGTCAGTGAAAATGAAGTTAAAAAAGTTGTCGGACACTGGCGTCGGCAAGCCCCAGAAGTCACCTATGTTTCGGGTGTCGAAGGCGAAGCCAATGCCTCGGGTAGTGCCTCTGTATTTGGTGGCAGCAGTGGCGATGAAGGCGATGACGAGTTAATGCGTCAGGCGATGGATCTAGTTGTTCGCGCACAACAAGGCAGCACCTCAATGTTGCAGCGCAAACTTAAAGTTGGTTTTGCGCGTGCAGGTCGTCTTATGGACATGCTTGAACAACGAGGTGTCGTGGCCGCAAGCGAGGGCTCAAGGCCTCGTGAAGTTTTGATGAGCGTCGAAGAACTAGAACTGATTCAAAAAGCCAGTTAATACGTATATTTCAGTTAGATAGCATTACAACCCGTGACACAGCGTTTTTATCTTGAGTCGCTGGGTTGTCCAAAGAATGATGTTGACTCAGACAAAATAATCGGCACGTTGATGCTCGATGGCCTTGAGCGAACTGATGATGCGAGTCTGGCTGATCTTGTTGTCGTTAACACTTGTGCGTTTATCGAAGACGCGCGAAGAGAATCAATTGACACCGTGTTGGCGCTTTCAAAACAGCGCAAAGATGGCGCACGCGTCGTCGTAACCGGGTGCATGGCTGAACGATACGGCTCTGAACTTGCTGAATCTTTGCCTGAGGCCGACCACATCGCAGGTTTTGGAGTGCCGATAACACTTACTAAAAAATCGTTGGTGGTTTCTGGCGAGCAGGTTCCTGCGTTTGATTTGCTGAATTTACCGCGACCAAAGTCGAGTTCGCCTTGGGCGTATATAAAGATCGCCGAAGGTTGCGATAGAAATTGTGGATTTTGTGCGATCCCGAGTTTTCGTGGTCCGCAACGCAGCCGTGATTTTGAATCAATTCTTGCCGAGGTTGATCAACTTGGTGCCAAAGAAATTGTTTTGGTTGCCCAAGACCTCGCAAGTTATGGAAAAGATCGACCCGATGAACTTGGCGCAGGCTCAATAGTCGAATTAGTCAATCGTGTTGCCAGCAAAGTGCAACGCACGAGGCTGCTCTACTTATACCCAAGCGATTTAAGTGATGCTTTGATCGACGCGATTTGTGCAACCGGCGTTCCTTATTTTGATCTTTCATTACAACATGTTTCTAAACCGCACTTGCGCCGAATGCGCCGATGGGGTGACGGTACGCGCTTTTTGAATCGCATCGAGGATATTCGTAAGCGCGAGCCAGAGGCTGCGATGCGGAGTAATTTTATTGTTGGCTATCCGGGTGAAACCGAAGAAGATCACGACGAGCTACTCGCATTTATTGAAGATGCGCAACTTGATTGGTGCGGATTCTTTGGATTTAGTCCAGAAGAGGGCACTTATGCCTTGAACTTGCCCGATCATGTAGACAAATCACTAATGAACGAGCGCCTCGGCGAATTACGCGAAATGCAAGATGCTATTACGGCGCGCCGTCGGGACGATTTAATTGGTGAAACACTAGAAGTGCTCGTAGATTCAACGGGTGTCGGTAGAAGTCATCGAGAAGCCCCAGAAATTGACGGAGTAATTCATGTCAGCGAGACTCTAAGCGTGGGAAGTTTTGTACAAGTCGAAATCGCTGATGCTCTTGGGCCAGATCTTTTGGCAGTTGGCGCCGCGCCAGATGCGGCGAGTAGGTAGATCATGCCAGTAGATCCAAATGCATTAGCAACTTGGGCGAATGCGGTTACTGTTTCGCGAATCTTGGTTTCACCACTTCTGTTTACTGTCGTGTCACTTGACAACACAGGTTCTTGGCTTGCTGCCTGGTTATGGTTTGCGCTGTGCGTCAGTGATGTTCTAGACGGATACTTAGCGCGCCGCCATGGCGCGACAAAGAGTGGTGCGTTTCTTGACCCGCTCGCCGACAAAGTGCTCGTACTTGGTGCGATGTTCACACTCGTCAATCGTGGAATGTTTTCGATTTGGCCAGTCGTGATTATTGCTATTCGTGAAGTAATCGTCAGCGTCTATCGCGTCGTAGTCGGGGCAAAAGGCGTCTCAGTGCCAGCGAGTCGAATCGCCAAAGTTAAAACTCTTAGTCAACAAGTATCGGTTGGGTTTGCGCTCGCACCGTTTAGTGCGCGTGATATGACATATGCATGGAAGATAACGCTGTGGTTGGCTGTGGTTTTAACAATCGTCAGTGGGGCTCAGTATGCGGTTCGCGCGATTAAGCCGGGCATGATTTTGCGACGGGTCACTAAATAATGCGTTGCAGTGTTGTTGCTATTGGTACAGAACTTTTACTGGGGCAAATTGTTGACACGAACTCTTCGTGGTTGGGCGAGCAACTAGCTGCTGCTGGAATTGACTCACTATTTCAAGTCAAAGTTGGCGACAATCTTGGCCGCATTGTCTCTACGTTGCGTTCAACTCTCGAGCAAACAGATGCTGTGATTATTTGTGGTGGGCTTGGGCCAACTCATGACGACATTACTCGCGAAGCAATCGCAGAAATTATGGGCGTTGAGTTAGAAATGAATGACGAAGTTGCATTAGTGATCGAGCAGATGTTCACTGCGCGTAATCGTCGAATGCCTGAGAATAATTTGCGCCAAGCGATGGTGCCACGTGGAGCAAAAATTATTGAGCAACGTCGAGGCACAGCGCCAGGTTTGATTTGTCCAGTAGGCGACAAAGTTATGTATGCCGTGCCTGGTGTGCCGTTTGAACTTTACGAAATGTTTGAGCGAGCGATATTGCCTGATTTGTTAACACGTAGCGGCGAAGCATCAGTGATTAAAAGTCGCGTGTTGAGAACTTGGGGCGACAGTGAGAGTGGGCTCAATGAGCGACTTGTTGGCGTGATCTGCGAACTTGAGAAAGTCGGTAATCCGACGTTGGCGTTTTTGGCAAGTGGCTGGGAAGGAATCAAAGTACGGCTAACTGCAAAAGCGAATACTCAGCAAGATGCGATGAAGTTGATAGATGTTTGGGATGCAAAAGTTAGAAGTGAAGTTGGGGACATCGTTTTTGGAGTAGATGCCCAAACAATGGAGTCTGTCGTTCTAGATATCTTGCGCGAAAAAAATCTCACTCTCGCGGTTGCTGAATCGGTTACTGGCGGATTAGTTTCTGGACGTCTTACTGCCGTGCCTGGCGCAAGTGATGTGTTTCGAGGGGCTGTTGTCAGCTATGCAAGTGAAGTTAAATATAACGTTCTCGGAATCACCAATGAAATTGTTGTGAGTGAGGCAGCTGCTAAAGAAATGGCAGCGGGTGTTAGAAAAGCATTGGGTAGCGATATTGGGCTTTCTCTAACTGGGGTTGCCGGCCCAGATGAACAGCAGGGCGTAAAAGTTGGCACTCTTTGTGTTGGTGTGGCGCTGCCTGACGGTTCAACAAAGTCAATGACGATGCATCTTCCGATTGGGCGCGAGCAAATGCGTCAGTTATCGGTAATTAGTGCGCTCAACTTTCTCAGAAATGAGCTGGCTGAGTAATTCACCTTTTTTGCAATCTGTAAACCTCAAGACCAATCAAAACAAGCGTTCTCGGGCGGTTACGACGAGAGGTGTTAATGTCCGAGTAGCCAATTGGCGAAATCTAAACAAGGGGAGAACACATGAAAAGAAGTAAATTTTCAGCTCTCGCTTTCTCACTAGCAGCGGTACTTGGTGTCGCAGCATGTGGTGGTAGCGATAGCGCAACAACAGATACAGCAGCGCCTGCAGAAACTGCAGCGCCAGAAGCAGCGGCTGATTACAGCAACTTGAAAGTAGCAGTTGTCTACATCGGCGTTCCTGGTGACGCTGGTTACACATATCAACACGATCAAGGAATCGCAGAACTTGAAGCCGAACTCGGAATCGCCGTAACTCGTCTTGAGAACATTCCCGAAGGTGCCGATGCGACAGCTACTTACGACAAACTCGCGCGAGATGGCTACAACTTAATTTTTGGAACATCGTTTGGTTACATGGATCCAATGCTTGAAACTGCAGGAAAGTATCCAGATGTTTGCTTCGAGCACGCAACTGGTTACAAGACTGCACCAAACATGGGAACTTTCTTCGGAGCCGCTGAAGAAGCTCGTCACCTTTCTGGTATTGCAGCAGGAGCAGCATCAAAGAGTGGAAAATTGGGCTACGTTGCGGCGTTCCCGATTCCAGAAGTTGTTCGTGGAATCAACGCGTTCACACTCGGTGCACGTTCGGTGAATCCAAAAGCAACTGTTCAAGTTTCGTGGACATCAACTTGGTTTGATCCAGCTAAAGAAAAAGAAGCAGCACAGTCATTGTTGCAAGCAGGCGCAGATGTTCTTGGTATGCACCAGGACTCAACAGCAACTGGTGAAGCAGCAATGGAAGCTGGTGGCAAGTGGGTTGGTTACAACTCCGACACCAAGGCTGGCGACTTCCCAGACACCTGGCTCACCGCTCCAATTTGGGACTGGGGCCCTTACTACATCAAGGCTGCTAAGTCATTCGCTGCAGGCACCTGC
>WLFB01000041.1 GCA_009703975.1 Actinomycetota bacterium
GGTTTGAGCAATTGAGTGCAACATCGCGCTGCCTTCAACCAGTAGAGAAATTTCTGAAGTAGTCGCAAGATCTAAATCGAGCCGGCGAATCGCCTGTACCCAATCTGCTCCAGCGTCATTAATGTCTTTTGCGAAAGCAGCAAGAACTAATTCATCAGATTCAGTCGTTATGAGTGATGCGTTTGAACAAACTGCATCAACAGTTGCAAACCTAAGCGCATGTGTCGGGTCAAGTTCGGTGGCATCACTTGATCGAGCAGACATTGCGCTAGCAACTTCAGGCAAAGCGCGAGAAATGATTCCAACCGTATCAAGAAATCTCCACGAGCGAGCCGAGCCATATCGCAACACGCGAAGCAAACCGATATTTGATTGTGTGCTCCAACTAAGAGTTGCATTTCGATGAAGCGCAAACCAATCGAGCATTTTGTCATCTGGTCGGGCATCAGAGACGAGCAGGGCCGCATCAAACCCAAGTTCAACGAGCATGCTCACAGGTGGCGTGGTGTTTAAAGAGATGACTCCGTCGTTAACAGAAAGCCATCCGTTAGCGGGTTCTTGAGACACTAAATCAGAATCTTCGATTGCCAATTGTTCTTTGCCCAGGCGCCAACGCAACAGTGGCGGTGCAATCAATGTTGTCACAAGCACTACAACCAAAAGTGCACCGTATAAATCTTTGTCAAGAACACCCGTGCGCAAGCCGATTGTCGCAAAAATCAAACCCACTTCACCGCGCGGCAACATACCAACGCCGATTGCTAATTTGTCGGCTCTCACGCCAAATGCTCCAATAGAAGAGACAAGTTTGCCAAAAATAGCAACCGCACTTAATGCGGCGGCGATGCCGAGAACTTTTGCGTTGGCCATACTTGAGATATCAGTGTTGATACCGATGTTAAGAAAAAAGATTGGGATGAAAATTTGACCAAGTGAGTTGACATCGCGTTCGACACGCTCATGTGCAGTAATCCGTCGTAACGAAAACCCGGCTACGAAGGCTCCGATAATTGGTGCGAGATTTGCTGCACCGGCCAAAACAGCAAAACCGAGCGTGATACCAATTGCGACAACCGGGATCGTTGCAGATGATTTGCTGAGTTTTGCAATTCTTGAAAACAGTGCCGGAAATATTGTGAGCCCGATTGTGCTGGTGATAACGAGAAACACAACAGCAAGAGCTGTCGTCGAAACAATCGTGCCGATGCCAACTGACCCGCGTTCAACAACTCGTGTGATCACTGTCAAGATAATCAGACCCAAGACGTCGTCCGCTACGGCGGCGCCAAGAACAATTCGCGCTTCAACAGTCGCTAGTGCGCGTAAATCACCAAATACTCGAGCGGTGATGCCGATGCTTGTCGCGGTTAGTGCAGCACCCAAAAATAATGAAGGCATAATCTCATTGCCGAATAAAACGCCGGTACCGATACCTAAAACCATCGGCGCAAAGACACCAATCAAGCCAACAAACAAAGAAGCGCGACCAACATTTTTCAATTCGACAACATCGGTCTCTAGACCAACTTGGAGTAATAAAAAAATTACGCCAAGTTCGGACATCACGTACAAAATCTCGTTGGCGTTTACTAAACCAAGAACCGAATTGCCAATCAAAATTCCGGCCAAGATTTCACCGATTACCGCGGGTATTGCAAGTCGGTCTGAAACTTCGGCGGCGATTTTGGCAACGATCAAAATAATCGCCAAGTCAAGCAACACACGGCTTATATCAAGGCCACCGTTCGCACTAGTAGCGGCCGAATTGGCCAAGAAATATACGAAATCTATTTTCACAATGAGACTAACTATACGAGTGTTATGTTGCGGGAGTTTTAACAGTTTGTGTAAATTGCGAGCAGATTGTGAATTGTTACATTGCAAAGTTGTCACGCATGGACTTTTGGGTTCAAAATCAGCAAGACTATTTGAATGTTGACATACACCCCAGAAGCCGAGGCCCGACGAGTAGAAATTCGCGCATGGCTCAAAGAAAACCTTCCATCAAAATGGTTCGACAAAAGTTATGAGATGTCGACCGCTGAGCGCAAAGCGTTCAATGACACTTGGCCCGACAAATTATTTGCAGGCGGGTGGATATGTGCGACATGGCCAAAAGAATACGGTGGCAAAGGATTGAGCACTTTGGAGGGTGTAGTGCTTGCAGAAGAATTTGCAAACGCTGGCGCACCGATGCGTGCAGATTTTTTCGGTGACACTCTCGTTGGTCCGACATTGTTGCAGTGGGGCACCGAAGAACAGAAGAAAGAATTTTTGCCGAAGATCTTGAGTGGCAAGATGCGTTGGTGTCAAGGTTTCAGCGAGCCAAATAGCGGCAGCGATCTTGCGAGCGTAAAGACGACTGCTGTGCTTGACGGTGACGAATGGATAATCAACGGGCAAAAAGTTTGGACAACACAAGGTCACCACGCTGATTATTGTTTCTTGCTAACTCGCACCGATAACGAATCACCAAAACATAAAGGCATCTCGTATTTGTTGGTTCCGATGAAACAACCAGGAATTGAAGTGCGCGGTATTACCCAGCCAGATGGCACAGCAGAATTTTGTGAAGTGTTCTTCACTGATGCGCGGTGCCCGAAAGACAATGTTGTCGGCGGCGTGAATAACGGATGGAAGGTAGCCAACAGCACACTCGCTTTCGAACGCGGTATGAGCGCTACAACCGGCTATCGCCGATTTGAAGAAGAATATAAGTTGTTCGTGGCGCAAGCCAAAGCCAACGGCAAGATCAACGACGCATCAATTCGTCAACGATTGATGCAGTACTACGCCAAGATTCAAATCTTGCGATTCAATGGATTGCGCTCGCTTGGTTCAACATTGGCTGGCACAAAAGATTTTGGTGTGATTGCTCTTGGTGCGAGCAATAAAATGTTCTGGTCAGAAATGCACCAGAGTGCAATGGAGCTCGCACTCGATATCTATGGCCCGTATTCGATGCTGGTCGACACTGGTCCCGAGTCAGGCACTTGGCCTGGGGCATTGCGTGATAAGCGTCGTGCGAATTACCCATCGTCACCAATGATGTCAAGTTTCTTTTTCTCTCGCTCTGAAACTATTTGGGGTGGAACAAGTCAGATTCAGCGCAACATCGTTGGCGAGCGAGTGCTGGCATTGCCAAAAGAACCAAAACCTGCAGGTGGCGAATAACTAACATTAAAACGCAATGAACTTTCAAACTGCAATTCGTTCAGGCTTTCAAAATTACGCAAACTTCAAGGGTCGTGCATCGCGCTCAGAATATTGGTGGTGGGTTCTATTTACGTTGCTCGCAGAGATTGTGGCTTCAGCGATTGATTCGTCGCTAGGTAATGCGGCGTCTTTGCTAACGCTTCTACCGACTGTTGCGGTAGCAGTTCGTCGAATGCACGACACTGATCACAAAGGTTGGTGGGTTTTTGCGCCGATTTTTAACTTGGTCTTGGGCTTGCGCCAAGGTGACACTATTGAGAATCGTTTTGGGCCGCCTCCGCCACCAAAGATTTAGTTTTTTAATACTTCGGCACGCGTCGTTGGTAGATGCCACCGAGTAGTGGCGAACTTAAAATAAAGTCGGCGCTGGCACGATTACAAGCCACCGGAATATTCCAGACAACCGCAATACGCAGCAACGCTCGAATATCTGGGTCGTGCGGCTGGGGTTCGAGTGGATCCCAAAAAAACAACAACACATCGATGCCACCATCAGAAATTCGCGCGCCGATTTGTTGATCACCGCCAAGTGGTCCACTTCGCATTCGTTCGAGTGTCAAGCCTGTGCTGTCGGCAATTAATTTACCTGTTGAACCAGTAGCTATTAAAATGTGTTGCTTCAATTCATCTTTATGTTCAGTTGCCCACTCGAGCATTTCGCGTTTCATGTTGTCGTGTGCCACAAGTGCTATACGCTTTGTAGCTGGGCTTTCAATGCTCGTCATCTCATGGGAGGTCATAAATGAAGGTTACGCCACAACGATCTGTGCCGCGAGTAACTGAATCTCGTGTGATTTCGACGCCGATTGGCAAACTAACACTTGTGGCTTCGATAGATGGCCTATGCGAAATTATCTTTGGCGCAAAGAGAGTTGCTAGAAATCAAAAAGTTTCGCTAGTTGCTAGACGAAACTTAAGTCTCGCTGAAAAGCAATTGCGAGAATACTTTACCGGCAAGCGAAAAAAGTTTTCAATCAAACTTGACATCGGTGGAACGGATTTTCAAAATGCTGCTTGGCATTCGCTCGCGACGATTCCTTACGGTCAAACTATTTCATACGCACAGCAAGCAAAGTTGGTGCGAAAACCGCGGGCCTTTCGTGCAGTGGGCTCGGCTAATGGCAAAAATCCAGTGGCGATTATTTTGCCGTGCCACCGAGTGATTGCATCAGATGGCTCACTTGGTGGTTACGCCGGTGGATTATCGATAAAGCGCAAACTTCTTGCACTCGAAAAAGCTTCAAGTGAAACGTCTAGTGAGGCTGAGTAAAGCCAAAGCACTCGCGTAAAAATTCGTCACGCAACGCAACCTCGGGTGGGCCAATCGAAACGACTCGTTGGGCTAGCAGCATAACCGTGTTTGCATTTTCAGCATCTTGTAATTCGTGAGTCGCCATCACAACAGTTACCCCACGTGCTCGCTCGCTCGCGATTAATTCGGCGACAAGTTTTCTTCCGTTGATATCGAGGCCGGCTGTGGGCTCGTCAAGCAATAAAATTTCCGCCTGTCTTGCTAAAACTTGAGCCAGATGGGTGCGTTGCTGTTGGCCACTTGAAAGATCGCGCAGTGGTTTCTCAGCAAATTCAATTGATCCAGTGCGCTCGAGTGAAGTATTCAATATTCTTTTATCTTCTTCGCTTTCGCGGTTGAATAACCCAAGATTTGCAAATCGGCCCATTGCCACGACATCACGTGCTCGAAGCGGAAGAGTGTGAGATGAAATTGGATGTTGCGGTAAGTATGCAACTCGGCGCGGAGACTTGCCAGGATCACCATCAAGTATCTTCACTGAACCAGAAATAGGTTTGAGCATTCCGGCCAGAGTTTTGAGGAGTGTTGATTTGCCAGACCCATTCGTGCCAATTAACACAACTAATGCACCTGGTGAAGTCGTGAATTCAATATTGGCGACAACTGTATGACGCCCAAATCCGATTGAAAGTTTAGAAGTTGAGATTGTGTCAGTGTGCATGTGTGTGCTCATGCTGGTGAGGTAACTCATCGTGGCGTAAGTTGCGATTTCTTCTGATTTCTGTGGCGACAGCTCCGATAGCAAAAATTGATACGGCGACAAGCACGATGCTTGCACTAGCAGCGAGTTCAAAATGAAAGCTAATCAAGAGCCCTGAATAACTTGCGACGCAACCAATGACACTTGCAATTAGCATCATTGAAGGAATTCGGCGAGCGAACAGTACGCCAGTCGCGGCAGGGGCGATAAGCATTCCGAGTACAAGCAATGTGCCAACAGTTTGAAAACTTGCAATCACAGTGAGCCCAATCATTGCCATCATTAAGTTCTGAAAAAATGTCACGTTAAATCCAGAGGTTTGTGCAAGTCCATCGTCTACTGACATCAGCAAAAATGGTCGCCTCGCGATAACTCCGATTGCACCAACAACTAAAAGTGCGAAGCCTTGCCAAACTAGGTCAGACGATTTAACTGCAAAAGATTCGCCAAACAAGATGTGATCCAAATCCTCCGGAAATTTAGATGATGAAGAAGTAATCAGAACGCCTAATGCGAGCATTCCGACAAAGAGCAAACCAATTGCTGTGTCGCTTGAAAGTTTGTAACGACGCGTAACAAGATTGACGCCACCCATCATCACTCCAGCGCCAACGGCAGCACCGATGATCCCAGATACACCGAAAATTAATGCGGCCGCAATACCGGGTAGAACTCCGTGACTTAACGCATCGCCGACAAACGCTAGACCTCGAAGAACGACGAAAGTACCGGCAATCGCACACGTGATTGCCACGAGCATGCTGGCCAGTAATGCCAAGCGCAAGTTCTCGTTTTCAACAAACGGCGCGATGAAAATTTGGTTCACGTTTTAAGCCTATCAATAATGAGAATCATTCCCAATATGGTGAGCCGGTTATCGGCAGGCTGAAAAACTAGTTAGATCGGGTCGCTGACTCGCTCAAGAGTGACTTTTAGACCACCTAAATCTGGTCGAGTCCAGATCATGTGGCCATCGGCGTCGAGGCGCCGCGTGACTTCGATTCCGGGCAAACCAACTGGTCGCAAGACAAAAACTTGATCTTCGTATGTCGCAATCACATGAATCGGTGTTTTGAAGTCAAAGACCGAGACATCATGAACGCCATTGCCTTCAGTGCCATCGGCGCGAGCATCGGCGATTGTGCCGCCGCCACAGTCAACAATTCTGTCGCCGCACTGTTCGATGCGCTCTGTATAAAACATGATTCGGTCGTCGGCAGGCACGCTGACGCCAGCACGCTCGGCGCGAATTGTCTTCCAAATTCCGCGAAGGTCGGGGGCGCCTTGCACAAGCGGTTCAGTGCACCCACCAAGAATCAACGGAGGAAATGTTTTGCCGTAACCACCGGGTGGTGTGTGAGCAACAGGTATTTGATTTGCCTTCATTTTCAAGCAATTTTGTATTGGCGCACTGTTAAATACGTTTGAGCGAGTTGTTTAGACACCGAGAGTTTTGTTGATGATATCGGTGAGCACTTTCATTTCGATCTCGCCGCTTCCTCGAAATGCGACTTTGCCACTTGAATCAAGCAACACAAAAAATGGAAACCCAGAAACGCCCATCGCGTTTGCAGCCGTTTTTTCTGCACTGTCTGCCATTACCGGCCACAGCGCTGGAAACTCTTCACGGGCCAACCACTCAGAAGGCGGAAAGTTTGGCGACGCAGGGTCAGTTGAAGTGGCGACAGCAATTACATCGACGCCGCTTGGCACAAGACCATCTTGATTCCATTTCACGAGCAACGGCACTTCGCGCTGACAGTGCGGGCACCAGTGCGCGAGAAACATAAGCAGAGTCGGTGCGCCTGGTGATGTGACGATCTTGTTTCCGGTGAAACCAGCGCCCGTAAGAACTGGCGCGGTCATGCCGATGGCTTTATCAGGAGCACCATCTGCGTAGGCCGGCAGAACATCACCTGAAACTTCAACAGCATGAAACTCGTCAACTCCCTGCGCGACTTCATCGGTGCCCGACTGGCTGGCTATCGCAACGATCGCCATCACCGCAATCGCGGCAACGATGCCACCGATTAGCCAAAACGTTTTATTCGATCCTGATGAATTAATTTTTCGT
Organism: Actinomycetota bacterium; assembly: GCA_009703975.1. Taxonomy (GTDB): domain Bacteria; phylum Actinomycetota; class Acidimicrobiia; order Acidimicrobiales; family Ilumatobacteraceae; genus BACL27. Next base: position 7,303 of record WLFB01000041.1, read on the forward strand.
GAGTTCATTTATTCTCCTGTTGTGAAATTGTAACTAAAACGATTGTTGCCAAAAACGCGGTGAAAGCCATGAACGAAAGTGTGACGAATCCAAAGTTTTCGAACCAGATAAATTCGCATGGCAGTTTTGCATCGCAAACGCCCGCATCCAAATCTGGAAAGCGCTCGAGAAACCAGTGGTAAGTCGAAACGGCACCGCCGATGGATGCGAGCGAAACCGCAGCAATTTTCATGAACTTAAACTTTTTGAAATTTGCAGCAACTAGCAAAATTGCCAACGGATACATTGCTGAGCGTTGATACCAGCACAAGCGACACGGCTTGTAGTTGACGATTTCTGAAAAATAAAGGCTGCCGAGCATTGCCGTTGTAGTGATCAAGGCCGCAAGTGGCAACGCAATCTTTTTAACTTCAGAAATGAAACTGTCGGCCTTGGTCAGGCGGGCGATCAAGACAACCAAACTAAAAACCAAGGTGCCCAGACTCAGCATCGCAAAGAAAAGTTCAAAGACTTCGTTATTCATGGTGTGCACTACGCTAATTGCCAGAAACCCATTCAAGAATGAACCTGATGATCAAACGGGAGTGATGAAAATGTCAAACCTCAAACAACAACTTAAGGATGACTTGACTGCATCAATGAAGGCGCGCAATGAAGTTGAAACTTCTACGCTACGAATGACTTTGGCTGCGATTATGAACGCCGAGGTTGCCGGCGACCAGGCGGTTGAACTATCGAACGATCAGGTTCAAAGTGTGGTGCGGGCTGAGGCAAAAAAACGCGCAGAATCAGCTGACATATATAAGGACGCAGGCCGCATTGAAGCCGAAGCCGCAGAACGTGCAGAATTAGCGATTCTTGAGCGATATTTACCTGCAGCAATGAGCGACGCCGATCTTGAGAAAATCGTGGATTCACAAATCGCAATAGCCGCCGCGCAAGGCCTGAGTGGCCCAAAAGCTATGGGCGCAGTGGTCAAGGCCGTTCGGGGCGAAGCTGGCGACAGTGCCGATGGGGCAAAGATTGCAAACTTAGTGAAAACAAAACTTACTTAAAAAACTGAATTCACAATTTAAAAATAATACGAGAAATAATCACAAGTTCTCAAAGAGACAAGTGACACGTGATTAACGACA
>WLFB01000042.1 GCA_009703975.1 Actinomycetota bacterium
AACGGTCGATTGCGTTGTTCGATCATTCCTTGAACTGCGGCAGTGGCAGCACTCAATGTCGTGACAACAGAAACTCGACACGTGTTAGCAGCCTTACGAATTGCCTCGCCATCATTTCGTGTGCCATATCCGCGCGGTGTGTTAATTACTAATGCGATATCGCCAGATTCAATTAGTTTTACTGCATCGTCGCCAGTGCTACTTCCCGGCTTTCTTTCTGAGAATTTGCCGACAACACGTGAAACTTCGCAGCCATGACTTTTCAAGAAATCAGCCGTGCCGACAGTGGCAACTATCTTGAGCCCGAGAGATGTCAAACCTTTGACAACTTCGACTCCGCCAAGTTTGTCGCGGTCGTTTAGCGACACGAATATAAGCCCTGACTCCGGCAATGTTGTGCCAGCGGCGAATTGTGACTTGGCGAATGCACGCGCAAAAGAATCGTCGATTCCCATTACTTCACCTGTTGAGCGCATTTCAGGCCCAAGCGCAGTATCAACATCTGCGAAGCGATTGAATGGCAACACTGCTTCTTTGACTGATACATGTGAACCAGAAACCGGCTTTTTCAACAAACCTTCACTGCGAAGTTGCTCGAGTGTTGAGCCAAGCATGACGCGACTCGCAACTTTGGCTAGAGGCACGCCAGTTGCTTTCGCTACAAAAGGCACAGTGCGACTTGCGCGCGGATTCGCTTCAATTACGTAAACAGCTTTATCAGTAATTGCAAACTGAACATTGATCAGGCCGACAACCTTCAATGCTTCGGATATTTTCTTGACCGTATTCTCGATTTCAATAATCGTCGTATTTGACAAACTCACCGGAGGAATAGTGCACGCCGAATCGCCAGAGTGCACACCCGCCTGCTCAACATGCTCCATCACGCCACCGATTAAAACTTCTCCTGTTGAATCACGAATGGCATCAACATCAACTTCGGTTGCATCTTCTAGAAATCTGTCAATCAGTACTGGTCTTTGCGCAGATAGACCACCTTCGCGACCCAACGACCCAGCCTGGCTCATTTCTTGCATAGCTTTGCGCAGGTGCGCCTCATCATGAACAATCTGCATTGCCCGCCCACCTAATACATAACTTGGACGAATGAGAACCGGGTAACCAATTTTGGTAGCGATCTCTACGGCTTGTTCAACGTCACGAGCCGTACCGCCTGGTGGTTGCAAAATATTTAGTGATTCGCAAAGTGTGCTCCATTTTTCACGATCTTCAGCAATATCAATTGACTCGCTTGTTGTGCCTGCGATCAATTCTTTTGGCAATTGGGTTGCGAGTTTAAGTGGAGTCTGACCACCTAATCCGACAATAATTCGCGGATTTGAACCAGATATCAGTTGTTCAGCTTCAATCACATTCATCACATCTTCATATGTAAGAGGCTCAAAATAAAGTTTGTCTGAAGTGTCGTAATCAGTCGAGACTGTTTCTGGATTGCAGTTAAGCATGATCGTCTGAAAACCAGCGTCGCGCAATGCAAAACTCGCATGCACACAGCAATAATCGAACTCAATACCTTGGCCGATTCTGTTTGGACCACTTCCTAAAATAATTACTGATTGCTTTGTGCTTGAATGCAATTCTGATTCATCTTCGTATGTCGAATAGTGATATGGGGTCTGAGCTGCGAACTCTGCACTGCATGTGTCAACTGCTTTATAGGTTGGCCTTACACCACGCTTTAGACGGGTCGCTCGCACATCGTGTTCAGTTCGTTTGAACAAATAGCTGAGCTGAGCATCTGAAAAACCGAGCCGCTTGACCCGCTTCCAATCTGAAACCGATAATTCTTCGAGACTTTGTGTTTCGAGATATTCGCGTTCTTCCACAATCGACTGCATTTGATCCAAAAACCATGGATCAAATTTGCAAAATTTTGCGATCTTTTCAATTGAGATTTTTCGGCGCAAACATTCACCGATTTCAAAGATTCTGTCCGGGGTCGGTATCGCGATCTTGTCAAGCAGCTGGGCATCACTTAGGTCGTTAAAGATCTCTTCACCGGGGTCACAATTAAGTCCAAGTCGACCAATTTCTAGCGACCGCAACGCCTTCTGCAAACTCTCGGTAAACGTTCTGCCAATTGCCATTGCTTCACCGACACTCTGCATCTGAGTACCGAGAACTCCGGACGTGCCCGGGAACTTCTCAAAGGCCCAACGAGGAATCTTGGTGACTACATAATCAATAGTTGGCTCAAAACTCGCAGGTGTCATTTTGGTGATGTCATTTGATATTTCATCAAGCGTGTAACCAACCGCAAGTTTCGCCGCAATCTTTGCAATCGGAAACCCAGTGGCTTTAGACGCAAGTGCTGAACTTCTTGAAACTCTCGGGTTCATCTCGATTACAACTTGATCGCCATTAATTGGGTTCACTGCAAATTGCACATTTGAGCCACCGGTTTCAACACCCACGCGGCGGATACAAGCAAAAGCCGCGTCACGCATTTTTTGATATTCAACGTCTGACAGCGTCATTGCCGGTGCGACTGTCATTGAGTCACCCGTGTGTACACCCATCGCATCTATGTTTTCGATTGAGCAAATCACGACACAGTTATCGTTTTTGTCGCGCATTACTTCAAGTTCATATTCTTTCCAGCCGACGATTGATGTTTCGATCAATATTTCAGAAATCGGACTAGCCGCTAAACCATTTGCGACGACAGCATGAAATTCTTCCAAAGTGTTGGCAATACCGGTTCCTCTTCCACCCAAAATATACGCAGGGCGAATAATCACCGGCAATTTGATTTCTTTGAGAATCTCATCTGCTTGCTCGGCTGTGTGAGCGATACCGCTTCGAGGCACGCTCAGACCGATTTCAATCATCGCCTCTTTGAATTTTCCTCTATCTTCTGCAGTATTGATTGCCAGAGCGTTAGCGCCGATCAACTCAGGCGTACCTGGCACACCAACTTTGCCACGTTCAAACAAAGTCATTGCAAGATTCAAGGCAGTCTGCCCACCAAGAGTTGGCAACACGGCATCGGGTTTTTCTCTCTCAATAATTTTTTCAATGAATTCTGGTGTGAGTGGCTCGATATAAGTGCGATCAGCAAAATCTGGATCAGTCATGATTGTTGCCGGGTTTGAGTTTGCGAGAATCACTCGGTAACCCTCTTGTCGCAATACACGACACGCTTGCGTGCCTGAATAATCAAATTCACATGCTTGACCGATAACAATTGGCCCCGAGCCGAGAACAAGAATCGACTTGATGTCTTCGCGCCGTGGCATTATTTACGATCCATCATTTCGACGAATTGCGAAAATAGATACCGACTATCGTGCGGGCCAGGGCCAGCTTCTGGGTGATACTGAACGCTGAAAGCATTTGCGCCGCGAACACGCAAACCCTCGTTGGTATTGTCATTCAAATTGATGTGAGTAATGTCAGCTTTTGTAGCCAGTGAATCTGCGTCGACACAAAAGTTATGGTTTTGACTTGTGATCTCAACCGACTTGGTCGCGATATTTCTTACTGGATGATTTGCCCCGTGATGACCGAAAGGCAACTTGTATGTTTTGCCACCTAGAGCGAGTGCCAAAAGTTGATGACCGAGACAAATACCAAACAGTGGAACACCAGTGCCAAGCAATTCTCGAATAGTCGCCGGAGCACCGTGTACCATCTCGGGATCACCAGGACCATTTGATAAAAAGATTCCGTTTGGCGATAACGCCATCACCTCTTCGGCAGTCGTGGTTGCTGGCACAACGTGCACTGTTGCGAACTCAGCCAAACAGTTCAACATCGTTGTCTTTATACCAAAGTCGTACGCCACTACTGTAAATCTTCCGCTTCCATGAATATAACTTTTAGCTGTCGTAACTTGAGCTACTAAGTTTTTTCCGGAGGTGCCTTTTTCGCTTTTCGCAGCCTTTGTTAATTCTTCTTGACTAGCCGTGCCGAATGCGCCTGGCATCGAGCCAGAATCTCGCAACAAACGTGTCAATCGTCTTGTATCAATACCGGCGATGCCAGCCATATCATTCTGCTTTAGAAACGAATCTAACGAATCATCACTGCGCCAGTTGCTGCGGCGCCGCGCGAGTTCTCGAACAATCACGCCACGCGCGAAAACTTTTGATGCTTCGTTATCAAGATTCGTTGTGCCGTAGTTACCAATATGTGGCGTCGTAAAAGTGATGATCTGCCCTGCATACGACGGATCAGTAATTATCTCTTGATATCCAGATAATCCTGTATGAAACACAACTTCGCCTTTTGAGATGACGGGTTCAGAGATTTCAGACGAGCCCGCACCGATTGCCTCACCTTCAAAGACCGAGCCGTCATTCAAAACGAGAAGAGCTGGCTTAATCTTCGACTTTGAAATTTGCGTCATTTCTGTGCTTGCCCATCAATCACTGTTGGTGTTCCCTTAAAAATTGTGTGGCGAACCTTGCCACGAAGCGTCCGACCAACATAGGGCGAATTTATACTTTTGCTCGCGAGTCTTTGCAAATCAACACTCCATGATAATTCTGGGTCAAAAACGCAGATATTTGCTGGCTCAGAAACCGATACCGGCCGTCCGTGCGCACTATCAATTTTAGCGATTCGTGCTGGGTTCCAACTCAATAGCGACACTGCATCTTTAATCTCTAGGTCTCCAAACGCCAATACGACACCTAGCGCGGTTTCAAGACCGAGCATTCCGGGTGGTGCCATGTCAAGCGACATTTCTTTGTCGCGACGCGGATGAGGCGCGTGGTCAGTAGCAATGGCATCAATCGTGCCATCTAATAAACCAATTTTTAGTGCACGAATGTCTTCACTTGAGCGAAGTGGTGGATTGACTTTATACACAGGGTCATACGACGCCAAAAGTTCTTGAGTTAGAGACAAATGATGCGGGGTTACTTCGGCAGTAATCGGTAAACCATCGCGCTTTGCGGCGCGAACAAGTTCAACACTGCGAGCCGTTGACAAGTGCAAAAAGTGCATCGTCGCCCCAGTAATTCTTACAAGTTCAATATCACGAAACACCATTAACTCTTCAGCGATTGCCGGCCAACCTGGCAGACCAAGATCAGTACAACACTGACATTCACTCATCACCGCACCTTTAGTAAGTTCGGCAACTTCACAATGTTGTGCGAGCGTTACGCCAAGACCTCTGGCATATTCGAGAGCACGACGCATCAGCGATGCATCTTGTACTCCGAAACCATCATCAGTAAAGAAGTTCACACCCGCCTGTGCCAGTTCAGCCATCGGCGCCAGCGTTTCACCTTGTCGACCGAGCGTGATACATCCACTCGGAATTACATCAACGAGACCAGCGCGCTTTCCTTGTTCGCGCACAAAATCAATTACTGCGACTGAATCTTGTGGAGGATCCGTATTCGGCATTGCAACAAGTGCCGTGTACCCGCCGAGTGCTCCGGCGCGGCTACCCGTCTCAATTGTCTCTGCTTCTTCTTTACCCGGCTCTCGCAAATGTGCATGCAAATCTACAAAACCGCTCGTGACGATGCACCCACTGGCATCAAGTTCGACATCACCTTTTAGGTTTGCGCCGACTTCAACCACTATTTCGTTTTCGATTCTTACATCGGCACGCAGTTCGCCGTTCTGATTAAGAATTGTGCCGCCCTTGATTACGACCGACTTGCTCATGCTTGACCACCAAGATTTGCGCCACTACCCAACAAATCGAATAGCACCGCCATTCGAACAGAAACGCCATTGGCTACCTGTCGATGAATTAAAGAGTTTTTAACATCTGAAGGATCGATCTGCATTTCTACGCCACGATTCATTGGCCCCGGATGCATCACAATCGCTGAATCTCTTAGTCTTGCAACACGATTTTGAGTTAGACCATATTGCTCAGAATATTCGCGCAATGTTGGTACGTGCCCTTGCGACATTCTTTCGCTTTGCAAACGCAACATATACAACACATCACTAGTTGGTATGACTTCATCAAGATGATGATTTACTTCAACTGGCCAATGCGAAACATCTGGTGGCAACAAAGTCGGTGGTGCGACGAGAGTGACCTTGGCACCCAACATTGAAAAGGCCTGAATATTGCTTCGCGCAACACGCGAATGCTTAATGTCGCCGACGATAGTTATTTGCATGCCGTCAAATCTTGCGGTGTGAGTTGCTTCGCGAATTGTGTAGCAGTCGACTATCGCTTGAGTTGGATGTTGGTGAGCCCCATCACCAGCATTAATGATCGACGCTTTCGTCCACTGTTCGATTTGCCATGGAATACCCACTGATTTGTGACGCACAACAAATGCATCAACACCCATATCAGTAATCGTGGCGACCGTATCGCGCAACGATTCACCTTTGTTAACGCTAGAAGTTGAAACATTAAAAGTCAGAGTGTCAGCCGAAAGTCGCTTTGCGGCGGTCTCAAAGCTCAAACGAGTTCGGGTTGAGTCTTCAAAAAATAAACTTGCAACGGTTCGACCACGCAACGCCGGAACCTTCGGAACTGGCCTCTGGTTAATTTCTGCCATGTGATCTGTCAACTGCAAAAGTTCTAACAAACCACTTGCGCCTAGTTCATCGATGCTTCGCAGATGCTTCACTTGTTACTCGCATTCATTGCTGTTATCCGTACGCCGTCACTAGTTGCCGATACATCATCATCTTTTTGTGTCGGCAAATTCTTGCCAACAAAATCTGGGCGAATCGGAAGTTCGCGATGACCTCGATCGACTAGAACTGCAAGTTGCACTGCACGTGGTCGACCAAAATTATTTAGCCCCTCCATTGCGGCACGAACTGTTCGGCCAGTAAACAACACATCGTCTACCAGCACGACCGTTGCGCCAGTTAAGTCGAACCGAATATCGGTAATCGCACCAAGCGAAACTGGTCGTATACCAATGTCGTCGCGATGCAGACTGACATCAAGCGCCCCAACTGGTACCGTCACAGAACTTTCGATTTCGTTTATCTGTTTAGTTATTGCTTCGGCGATCCATGTGCCCCCGCGTTGCAAGCCAACGATCGCCAGGCCTTCAATGCCGTGGTTGCGCTCGATAATCTCGTGAGCAATGCGAACAATTGCGCGGCGCACATCTGTCGCGCTCATCACCTCATGCGGCGTGTCTGGCCTCGCGTTGATACTCAAAAATATCCTTCCGTTCGAGCCTCACAGGACTCAATTTACGGTAATTAAAAACTTATTTAAACCGCCCCAAATATAGCACGTTCGCTAACCCGATATTTTGCGTTGATAGACAATCCACCATTCATTGGCATACGAAATTGCGAACTGCGCCGAGACCTCTCGCCAAGTATTCCGCATACTGTCATCCATCGCCACTGGTAAGACCACGAACTCAATGTCATTGGTAAACGGCAAAACATCACCGGTTGCAAACGCATCCATTCCATATAAGGCTCGCTTGAACGGAACCGGGAAAACATATATTCGTTTGCGTCGTGCCAAATGTGCAGTCAACGGGTGATACGCACTAACGACCGCATCATCAGGAATTTTACTTAGCGCCACACGCGCCGCAATAACAGCAGGATTACTTGACCCGTTGTACGCAACTCGAGTGCGCGCACCAGGCAATGGCGCCCAAAGGTAGGCACAACTAAGAGTGCTGATCGCGCAAATTACCACAACTACGCGGCGCAGATTTTTTCTGAGCCGACCAAGAGCGAACGCTGTGCCGATCACAAGAACAGGTACCACTACGAACGAGTAGTGATACTCAATGTGATATTGATACCAAAAATTACTGAAAATATTTGTGAAGATAACTAATACGGCGATCGCCGCAACCTCAGGAAACACAACGAACCCAAGCGCAACAGGAGCGACAAGCTGCAAAACGTAATACGGTCGAGAATCGCTGACAAAGTACTTCAACATCGCAATCGGATCTGTAAACAAAGTCTTAATTGAGCCCGATAGACCGCCAAACGGAATTCGCCATCCGTTTCTGAATGGTACGCCGTTGATCCCACGTTGAATACCAAAAATTGCAACCGCCGAATACCAAAATGAGGTCACGGCTGTAAATAGTCCCATCTTTAGGTTTTTACGCCAAGCAACCCATATGCCTAGTGGTATCAGAATCAGAGAAACATCTTCTTTAACACTCATCGCTAACAACACAGCAACGATGTACATTCGCCATTTGGATTCAAAGGCCGCATAAAGCGCTGTCGCAATAAACA
>WLFB01000043.1 GCA_009703975.1 Actinomycetota bacterium
AATGGTGACCGCGGCGCATGTCAAGCCTGGTGCAACTGGTATCGATGTTGGAGTATCACGAATCAACGGCAAGATTGTTGGCGATGTTGATTTCGAAGCGGTACAGGCAATTGCGGGTGCGATCACTCCGATGCCAGGCGGCACTGGCCCAATGACGATTGCATGTTTGCTCGAAAACACACTTGAAGCCGCACGAATGCTTGGAGACTTCTGAGGAAATCCTCAGCCGTTTACGATTTCATAATCGTTGGTGGCGGTTCGGCTGGCTCAGCGCTGGCAAACCGACTTAGTGCCGACCCGAAAAATAAAGTACTCGTACTTGAAGCGGGTCGTCCTGATTATTGGTGGGATGTATTTATACACATGCCTGCAGCATTGACATTTCCAATAGGTAGTCGTTTCTACGATTGGCTTTACGTCTCTGAGCCAGAACCACACATGAACAATCGCCGAGTCACTCAGGGTCGCGGCAAAGTTCTGGGCGGATCATCAAGTATCAACGGAATGATTTTTCAGCGTGGTAATCCACTTGACTATCAACGATGGGCGAGTGACCCTGGTATGTCTACTTGGGATTATGCGCACTGCTTGCCATATTTCAAGCGTCTCGAAAGTTGTTTAGCAGCCACCAGTGATGACGAATATCGTGGCCACGATGGACCGCTCGTACAAGAGCGAGGCCCAGTTAAGAATCCATTGTTCGGCGCATTCTTTGAGGCAGTCCAACAGGCTGGTCACGAACTCACCACGGACGTAAACGGTTTCAAGCAAGAAGGTTTTGCCGCGTTCGATCGCAATGTTCGTCATGGTAGACGACTAAGTGCCGCTCGCGCGTATTTACATCCAGTTATGCACCGCAAAAATCTCACTGTTAAGTGTCGAGCATTAGTTACGAAATTGATCGTCGAAGACAAAAAAGTTACTGGTGTGAACTTTGAGTTACCGTTTGGCCGCAAGCGAACTGTTTCTGCTCGTGAAGTTATTTTGTGTGGTGGGTCTTTTAATTCTCCTCAGTTGCTTCAAGTGTCTGGTATCGGCAACTCCGAACTTTTGAAAAGTGTCGGTGTCGAACCGGTGCATCATCTGCCAGGTGTTGGCGAAAACTTGCAAGACCACCTTGAGGTCTATGTTCAACACTCATGCAAACAACCAGTCTCACTGAATCCGAATCTCAAGTTGCACAAGCGACCATGGATCGGTTTGCAGTGGTTATTTCGTCGTGGCCCCGGTGCTTCAAATCATTTTGAAGGCGGAGGCTTTATCCGCGGCAACGAATCCTTTAGTTATCCAAATTTAATGTTTCACTTTTTGCCGATCGCTGTGCGATATGACGGCACGGCGCCAGCTGGCGGTCACGGATATCAAGTCCATATCGGGCCGATGTATTCAAATTCGCGAGGCTCAGTTCGAATCAAATCGGCAGATGTTCGTGTTAAACCAGAATTGCGACTTAATTATTTGTCAACGCCAGAAGATCGCCAAGAGTGGGTCGAGGCAATCGCCGCCGCGAGAAAGATTCTCGCCCAACCATCGTTCAATACATTTGATGGTGGCGAAATTTCGCCAGGGCCCGCCGTTAGATCAGATGATGAGATTCTTGATTGGGTTCGCCGCGACGGCGAGACGGCATATCATCCGTCTTGTACTTGTCGAATGGGTACTGATGAGATGTCGGTTATTGACCCGTTGACAATGCGAGTGCGGGGGATGAATGGCATTCGGGTGGTCGACGCCTCAGTGATGCCCTATGTCACTAATGGCAACATTTATGCGCCGACGATGATGATTGCCGAAAAGGCTGCCGACATAATTCTTGGTAATTCGCCGTTAACTTCGCAGACGGTCAAGTTCTTCAGTCACTCAAACTGATAGCGTTTCATTTCGTTGTGCTGAGTGATCTCAGTAAACGTAGAGAACCCCCAATTATCTAAACATCTAACAAATCTAAAATGGAGCAGTTGTGAGCAACGAAGAATTCGAAGATATCGACCTCGCGCAATTATCAGACGACGATCTCACTGCGCAGATGCACGACGACCTTTACGACGGTCTCGGGCCAGAAATTATCGAAGGCACAACGATCTTGTTAGATCGCGGTTGGTCACCAACAAAAGTTTTACAAGATGCGCTCGTTGAAGGTATGCGAATTGTTGGTATTGACTTCCGCGATGGCATTTTATTCGTGCCCGAAGTTTTGCTTTCTGCAAACGCAATGAAAGGTGGAATGGCAATTTTGCGTCCACTCCTTGCAGAGACTGGTGCAGAGTCGGTCGGAAAAGTTGTAATCGGAACCGTCAAAGGCGATATTCATGACATCGGTAAGAACTTGGTCGCGATGATGATGGAGGGTGCTGGATTCGAAGTAGTTGATCTCGGTATCAATACTGATGTAAACAAATATCTCGCAGCGCTTGAAGAACACAAGCCTGACATTCTCGGAATGTCGGCGCTATTGACAACGACGATGCCGTACATGAAGGTTGTCGTTGACACGATGAAAGAAAAAGGCATTCGAGATAAATACATCATTTTGGTTGGTGGCGCACCGTTGAACGAAGAGTTCAGTGTTGCTGTTGGCGCCGATGCATATTGTCGAGATGCGGCAGTGGCATCAGAAACCGCAAAGCAACTAGTCGGTGCTCGTCGTTTGCGAAATGCCGAACCACCTGGCCCATCAGTCGCTTAAGTTTTAGTTTGCGATGTCTACTGACACGCGACCGTTGATCATTGCTTGTGGTGCATTAGCTACAGAACTTCGCGCTGTCCTTCGCGCTTCGGGTGTTGAAGACAGAATTGAAGTTAAGTATCTGCCGGCGAATCTACATAACCGTCCCGAAAACATCACGCCACAAGTTGCTGAATTGCTTGAGCAAAATAGTGCGCGGGCAACCTTCGTGGCATATGCAGATTGCGGCACAGGTGGTCACTTAGATCTGCTTCTTGAAAAGTATCCAGCAGTCAGTCGATTGCCAGGAGCGCATTGCTATGAATTTTTTGCGGGCACTGCCGATTTCTTAAATGCACATGATGAAGAACCAGGAACTTTCTATTTGACAGATTTTCCAGCCAAGCATTTTGATGCACTGGTTTGGCAGGGTCTTGGTTTGGAAGATCACTCAGAACTGCTTAGTGCTTATTTCGGCAACTATCGTCGTGTCGTGCTCTTCTCTCAAACTGTCGATCCAGATATTGTGAGCGCTGGGCAAGAAGCCGCACAGAGACTTGGTCTCGCGTTCGAGCATCGCCATGTCGGGTTGAAACATTTTACTGATGCGATACCAGTTCTGTATAAATCGATGAGCAAACTAAACGAAACCAAGGGAGAGTAATTAATGCCACGAGGTAGCAACGAAGTGATTGTAATTATGTGGCGCGATATACCTGCGCAAGTAAACGCACAAGCCGGTCGAGAACGCAAGCAAGTGCAACTCTCAGATAAGTTTCAACGTGCGATTGATCGTGCGAAGCGCAAGGCGCATATCTATACCGCCGATGAAGATATCGCTCAGTGGCGCCGAATTAGTTTGCCACTAGTTGGAGACCTCGCCGAAGCGGCACAGCGCGAAGCCGATCGACTTGACGGTGAGTATTCGCGTGAGCGACTCGGACGACTTGCATTTGCTGGTGGTTTTGAAGCCGATGTCGACAATTCTGCAATTAGTGTTAAAGAACTCTTGGCATTAGAAGAGCTCGAAGAAAACGAATAGAGAGAGAAAACTTATGACAGACACAGTACTTTCATCAGCAACCAAAGAAGTTGTAATTGGTTTCGGCCGTCCGTTTGTAATGATCGGCGAGCGAATCAACCCGACTGGACGCAAACTTCTCGCCGCCGAGATGAAAGAGGGAAACTTCAGCCGAGTTGAATCTGATGCGTTGGCTCAAGTTGTCGCGGGCGCGCACATGTTGGATGTCAATGCGGGTATTCCGTTGGCTGACGAGCCGGCACTGTTGGCAAAAGCAATTCAACTCGTGCAGTCAATCACTGATGTGCCGTTGTCAATTGACTCTTCGATTATTGCGGCACTTGAAGCGGGGCTGGCTGTATATAAGGGTAAGGCTCTGGTTAACTCTGTAACTGGCGAAGAAGCAAATCTTGAACGCGTATTGCCACTTGTGGCGAAATACGGCGCTGCTGTTGTGGCGATTTCAAACGATGAGACCGGCATAAGTATGGATCCGGATGAACGTTTCGCTGTAGCAAAAAAAATCGTTAATCACGCTGCTGATTACGGCATCCCGGCGTGCGATGTCGTGGTTGACCCGTTAGTGATGCCAATCGGCGCAATGGGTGATGCTGGTCGTACCGCATTTAAAATCATCCGTCGCTTGCGCGAAGAACTTAAAGTTAATACCACATGTGGTGCATCTAATGTGAGTTTTGGTATTCCGTCCCGTAATAACATCACAGGCACATTTTTAGCGATGGCGATTGGTGCTGGTATGACTTCGGCGATTATGAATCCGATGCATCCAGAAGTTAAAACACTCGTGATGGCTGCCGACGTGCTTGTTGGTAACGACGAGAACTGCTCAGCTTGGATTCGTGCGAATCGTGACCCGAACGAAGTGAATGCCGATCGTGCTGCTCGTAATAGTCGCGGTCGACGCAAGACCGAATAAATCGCAATGCAACGACGAGTTGTCTTTACCCCGTCGGGGCTTGATGGCCTAGTTGAAGACGGCGTGACCGTTCTTGAAGCTGCTCGACAACTTGGCGCGGATATTGATTCGGTCTGTGGTGGCCGAGGAATCTGCGGTCGATGTCAGATAACCCCGTCAACAGGTGTGTTCGCTAAATGGGGCGTAACCGTCACTGAATCTGCGTTATCAAGTTTCGCTGAAACAGAAACCAACTACCGCGCGAAGCGTGCTCTAGTTGCCGGTAATCGTCTTGGTTGCGCGGCTCGAATCTGTGGCGATGTTGTCATCGATGTACCTGCAATAAGTCAAGTGCATAAGCAAATCGTACGAAAAGATTTAGATCTTGAGCCGATAACTGTTGACCCGAGTTTCAGTCTTTATTACTTGACAATTCCTGAAGCGCAACTCGGTGACTCTGTGAGTGCTGCCGATGCTCTCGCCAATGCCGTAGCGGTACAACATAGAGTTCGCGCGCCGCAAGTAGCTCGTCGTGCGCTCAGCACGTTGCATTCAGCAATGGCTAAATCAGATGGCGAAGTAACAGTCGCGGTTCGTCATACCGAAAATCTTGATCAGATAGTTGCGGCGTGGCCAGGCTTTGTTGATGCCGCATACGGCATCGCAGTTGATGTTGGCTCAACAACTGTGGCTGGTCATTTATGCGAACTTTTAACTGGTGAGATAATTGGTAGTTACGGTTTGATGAATCCGCAAATTCGTTTTGGTGAAGACCTCATGAGTCGTGTTTCGTATGTGATGATGAACCCGGGTGGTGACGTCGAACTGACTAAAGCGATAAGAACCTCGCTTGATGATCTCGTTGGCAATCTTGTCGCAAATGCAAAAATCTCTCGTGCCAGTGTTTTAGAAATTACAATTGTTGGCAACCCAATCATGCACCACATCGTGCTTGGCATCGACCCAACACCTCTGGGTATGGCGCCATTCGTGTTAGCAACAAACGAATCAGTCAGTGGTTGGGCGAATGAACTCGACCTCGATTTACCGAACGCCAGCTATTACGTTGGTCCGTGTATTGCCGGCCATGTTGGTGCAGACACAGCGGCAGCGATTCTTGCCGAAGGCCCTCACCGTTCAACCGAGATGCAACTGTTGGTTGATATCGGCACGAATGCCGAAATTGTTCTTGGTAATACTGCGCATCAATTTGCTGCATCAAGCCCAACTGGGCCAGCGTTTGAAGGTGCTCAAATTAGCGCAGGTCAGCGTGCAACTGCTGGCGCAATCGAACACGTTCGCATCAATCGCGAAACTCTTGAGCCGCGCTTAAAAGTCATTGGTTCATCGTTTTGGAGCGACGAACCAGGTTTCGCTGAATCACTAGGTGATACAGCAATAACTGGCATCTGTGGTTCTGGAATAATCGAAGTCATCGGCGAAATGTATCTAAGTGGAATCATTGACACTGACGGCGTCGTGCGCGGCGAACTTGCCGCAAAATCAAATCGCATCGTTGCAGATGATCGTACTTTCTCGTATTTATTTTATGAGAAAGATGAAACTAAGTTATATGTAACTCAAAATGATGTGCGTGCGATTCAATTAGCCAAAGCTGCTTTACGTGCTGGTATCGATTTACTGGTTGAACATGCTGGTTCGCCGGTCGTGCATGACATTCGTCTTGCTGGCGCATTTGGTGCACATATTGATCCTGTTTATGCGATGGTGCTTGGACTTGTGCCGGATTGTCCTGTTGCTGGTGTTCGTTCTGTTGGCAACGCGGCTGGTGCTGGCGCAGTGCAGTCACTACTTTCTCGAAAATTGCGATATGAAATGGAGTCAACTGTTCGAGGTGTCACGAAAATTGAGACCGCCACAGAGCCTCGGTTTCAACAACTATTTGTTGAAGCAATGGCGTTTCCACATAAAACCGCACTTACGCCCAATCTTGCGACTGTCATTGATTTGCCAGTAAGAGCTGAAAATTCATCAGATAGTTCGGGACGATCTGGTCGTCGTCGCCGTTCAACTGGCGGCGTGGCAGACTAGAACCAATGACTGACGTAGATCGCACGAAACGTTCGGGTGGGCGAGCAGGTCGGCAGACCTTGCGTTCGTCGCATGAGCCTGGTCGAGATGCGTTCATCACCCGGCTGATTAAACCTTACGAATTGGTTTCAGATGAAGGTCTTGAAATCATCGAACACAACGCTGACACAATCCTCGAAGAAGTCGGTATCGAAGTTCGAGATTACCCATCGGCAATCGCGCGGTTCAAAGACGCAGGTGCAGATGTAACTGGCACTCGCGTGAGATTTCCACGCGGCATGTGTCGCAAAATAGTTTCTGCAACTGCGCCAAGTATTTACACCCAACACGCGCGTAATCCGCTAAACAATGTACAAATTGGCGGTAATGCAACTGTGTTCGCGCCAAATTACGGCTCACCATTTGCATACGACATCGATAACGGTCGACGATATGCGACGATCACCGATTTTCAGAACTTCGTAAAGCTCGCTTATATGTCACCGCGCATGCATCACTCGGGCGGAACAGTTTGTGAGCCAGTTGATATTCCGGTTAGCAAACGTCACCTTGACATGGTTTATGCGCACATTAAATACAGCGATAAAGGTTTCATGGGTTCGGTCACTGCAGGCGAGCGTGCACAAGACAGCGTCGAACTGGCGCGAATTGGTTTCGGCGGTGACTTACAAGATCGAACTGTGATGACGAGTTTGATAAATGCATCTTCGCCGCTCGTGTGGGACGCTTCAATGCTCGCATCAGCCGAGGTGTATGCATTAAATAATCAGGCAACGATCATTACTCCATTTATTTTGGCAGGAGCAATGGCTCCATCCACTTCTGCAGGTGTTGCTACACAAACTCTTGCCGAGGCACTCGCTGGTATGACTTTCACACAGCTCGTACGTCCAGGTGCGCCAGTGATCATGGGTTCGTTTGCATCATCGATGTCAATGCAAACTGGTGCACCAACTTTTGGTACCCCAGAACCAGCGATCGTTTTGTACACGATGGCTTCGCTCGCGCGTCGACTTGGTGTGCCGTTTAGGTCGGGCGGTTCGTTGACCGCATCTAAGTTGCCTGACGCTCAGGCCGCCTACGAAAGTGCTGCGACTTTGATTCCAACATTGATGGCTGGCACTAATTTTGTCCTCCATGCCGCAGGTTGGCTCGAGGGCGGTTTAGCAATTGGTTATGAAAAG